>OMOF01000058.1 GCA_900290375.1 Candidatus Desulfosporosinus infrequens | reverse complement strand
TAGCTTCTTGTGTGATAATCTTGTTTTCACAAGACACTTACTCCAGTGTTTACAATTTAGTAGGTGTTAAAGCTCCCTTTGCATTTAGTAATCCAGCACTTGTAGGTGTCCCTTTGAGCTTTATCGTCCTTATTATTGTATCGTTGTTCACGCAAAAGAGTAGTGATCTCAAGGCGGTTTCTGGAGTTGCATCTTAACTCTACTAGGTAATTACACAGGTCAAGTTGGCTCCCCTTCCTCAATGGCGCCAATACTAAGGAAGGGGCTGTCTCAAATAGAAATGTAATTTCTATGCAGAGGCAGCCCCTTTTTAATTTATGAAAAAAGTAAAAACGAATTAAGACCCGTTTTTTAGTTATTTTGATAAGAAAATAGAATTTTCATGATTGTTTGTGCCCCAACGGGGCATGGGGGTTTGGTATAATTAGTTTGTTACGAAACATCTCTATTCATAAATATTAAATAGTAAAAAAACTTACTATTGTGTAACGTTTTGCACTTATTATTTTAGCACTTATTGATTATTATAAGCCCTTATGTACAATCATATTTGTACCAGCGCAGAAAAATTGATCGTGGTTAGTGGTAAACGTTAATTGTTGTTCTCCATAATTTGAAAGGAGGTATAAGGGATGAATTATTCTGCTTCACCAGGGGCTGTCGCCATTCTCATTGGTTTTATTATATCTGTCCTCTCCATATCCATTCATTTTGCTCGCAGAACAAGGTCGGCAAGCGATTACTATGCTGCCGGTCGATCAATTCACTGGTCAATAAACGGAATTGCCTTTGCTGGAGATTATCTTTCTGCTGCATCTTTTCTTGGCATCTGCGGAATGATAGCTACTTACGGATTCGATGGGTTCTTATATGCGATAGGTTTTCTCGCGGGTTGGATGGTGGCCTTGTTTATTGTAGCTGAACCTATGAATCGACTGGGAAGATATACCTTTACCGATGCACTTGATCGCAAATTCAATTCAAAAGGAATAAGGCTTATGGGGGCAGTTAGCACCCTTTTGGTTTCTTTGGTTTATTTAATACCTCAAATGGTTGGTGCGGGAACACTGGTCACCCCTTTACTCGGGTTGCCTTTTGAAGCAGGGGTTATAATAGTTGGATTTATTGTTATTGCGATAGTGGCAACGGCAGGTATGTCGTCAACCACCTACGTCCAATTCTTTAAAGGAGCGTTGTTAATTATATTTTCATTAATCTTGGTATTCCTTGTATTTTCACGCGGGCTGTCGACTTCACCAGAGAAGGCGGACGTGGCGAATCATAATCTTAAAAAATTAAATGTGACTAATATAAGTGATACTATGGTAACAATTGAGGATCCTTCTTATAAAGTAATAAAGATCCTTAAATCTAAGATTAAAAGTTATGTAAAACTCTCCAAAGATAATGTTGAGAGCATCTGGGCCCTAAATGCACCTCAGAATATCTTGGAGGAAACTGAAACAATTACTCAACTAGCTAATGGATCCACTCTTTACAATGGCGAGCCAAAAGCAAATAACAAGTTTTTTCAGGTCGGAACAATGAGTGAGATTGACGGGCAAAAAGCTACTGGAGACATTGCTATAACAACAGGTTCTTTGAATCCTTTCTCCTTAGTAACAAAGATCAGTAATGGCGTAGTAGTGCGTTGGGGTCATGAAACAATTGAAGATGGGGCCAATTTAATAACAGTTTTTTATCAAATTCCTACGTCTGGAAAAGATATCTTAAGTCCTGGTCTTAAGTACAAAGTTGATCCCACCAAAGGAGCAACATCAGTTGACAGATTTAATTTTGTGTCCTTAATGCTTGCTCTGTTTTTAGGTACAGTGTCTTTGCCTCATATTCTTATTCGTTATTATACTGTTCCAAGTCCTTCAGCTGCCCGGAAATCTACCCTTGTTGCTATCGTTGCCATATCCTTCTTCTATATTCTTACCCTTTACATGGGCTTAGGAGCCATGACTGGTGGAGTTCTTGATCTTACCAACGAAAATATGGCTGCACCGTTATTGGCAAAATCTATCGGGATCGGAATTTTCGCCATGATTTCTGCTATTGCATTTTCCACCGTACTTGGCACTGTCAGCGGTCTTATTGTTGCCGCTTCTGGGGCTATTGCTCATGATTTAATGGATAGGTTTTTCGATATGAAATTAAACGCCAGAAGTAAAGTTTTTGCTGGGAAAGTTACCGCGATCGTGGTAGGGGTTATCGCCATGATATTAGGAATTGTCTTCAAAAATATGAATGTTGCTGCTCTGGTAGGATGGGCATTTGCGGTTGCTGCGGCAGCTAACTTCCCCTCAATAATTATGATACTGTTCTGGAAAAAAACTACCGCAGCAGGAGTCATTGGGTCAATAGCCGTAGGTCTGGTAGTTTCTTTAGTTATAATATTGTTTTCACAGGAGACATACACGAACGTATACAATCTAGTAGGTGTTACTGCTCCCTTTGCCTTCAGTAATCCAGCACTTGTCGGTGTGCCCTTGAGCTTTATCACCCTGATTGTTATCTCATTGTTCACCCAGAAAAGTAGTGATATCAAGGTAGTCACTAGAATTGTATCTAAATCTGCTTAGCTAGTAAACAGGTCAAGGTGGCTCATACCCTAAAGTATCTCTAAACTGAGGAAAAGAGAGAGGCGCATTAATGCGGCCTCTCTTTTTGTCGCAAAGTTAGGGAGCAATTCCAGTGACAACTGCACGTCTCTACAAAATTTGACGTATCTTCACCCTCCTCAAGATCGTTTTAAATATGACAGATGACTATACTTAAGAAATAGAATTACAAAAACAATATTAATCACAATAATTGCGATGACCCCAAAAATCATTCACTTTCAACTCCCTTTTAATATTTCACTAACAAATTCATACTCTAGGCATTATTATTTTGACTATTGGTCTGACAATTGTTAAAATCGCATTATGGAGGTTAGTTGTATGCCCGAAGTAATTAAAGATCAGAAACCTGTAAGAATTGGTACCCGCCGTGTTCATATGGCGAATGAGCGAACATTTCTCGCCTGGATTAGAACAAGTATCGGGATTATGGCCTTCGGTTTTGTTGTGGAAAGGTTCGCGTTGTTTCTAAAACAAGTGTCCTACGTTTTGGACAAATCAAATATTGAAACTTCGTTACCTCCCTCTCATGGATATTCTGCAATTGCGGGAATCCTTCTTGTGGGTCTCGGTTCATTAATGAGTGTGCTTGCCTTTATCAAGTACAAGAAGACTGAGAAGCAAATAAACGAGGATACATATCAAACTTCTTCAATACTCAACATACTGCTCACCTGCTCAGTCCTAGCGATCGGGATCTTCTTGGTGATTTATTTGATCCAAAGCATTTAAAAGGTAGGCTCTTTCCAAATCATAGTTATCACGATAACTATGATTTGGAAATTATTTTTGCACATTATAGCTAGGTAGCAATAGTCCTTTTCTGAGTTTACCCGTAACTAGGATTATACTGAATTTTTTTATGTCGGTAATGTATCTATTAGCCTACAATTACGATATGGAATAAACACCGCGAGAAAAGTCTTTAATGAAAGGTTAGCACTATGTTATTGTTTAGTCTATAAGAAATCTGTATGCTCATACTCGCTTTATTTTATATCTATTTTTTTACACGCCTCCTGGAATTATACTAGATTAAAGTAGCTGCATTACATACATTATTAACAGAATCTTCTACTATAGAATTCTAAAGCTTGCAATTTAGAGACTAGGTTGGATTAAGAAAGGGAGAACACTAATGAACGAACTTGCTCAAGATTTAAACCGCCAGATACAACAAGAGAATCCCTATGTTTATGAATTGTTATCCGAACTCGGCAAGGATTTGTACTTTCCCAAAGGGATCCTAACTCAAACTGCGGAGGCAAAGCTGAAAGCACATCGATTTAATGCAACAATAGGAATCGCGACTGAACAAAATCAACCGATGTTCATACCGTTAATCCAAGAAACCTTAGCCAATTACGATCCTAAGGACCTTTATCCCTATGCTCCCCCTGCTGGAAAACCTGAGTTGAGACAGCTTTGGCGAGAAAAGATGTTAAACGAAAGCCCTTCTTTAGAAGAGAAATCTTTCAGTAATCCCATCGTTACCAGTGCCTTAACCCATGGCTTAAGTATTGTTGCCGACCTATTTTTGGACGATAATGATGTCTTAATTTTACCCGACAAATTATGGGGTAATTATAACCTGATCTTTGGGGTTCGTAGAGGGTCTAAAAGTGTCACCTTTCCTTTCTATACTAAAGAGGGAGCCTTTAATACACCAGGTATGAAAGAAGCCTTACTTTCTCAGAAAGACCATGGCAAGGCAATTCTGCTACTTAATTTCCCAAATAACCCGACAGGGTATACCCCTAGTGAACTAGAAGCTACAGAAATCGTTGAGGTACTAGAAGCTGTAGCCCAACAAGGAATGAACCTAGCTGTCGTCACTGATGATGCCTATTTTGGGTTATTTTATGAGAACTCCATCAAAGAATCCCTGTTTGCTCGCATCGCCAATATTCATCCCCGCATATTAGCCATCAAAATAGATGGAGCTACGAAAGAAGACTATCTGTGGGGTTTTCGGATAGGCTTTATTACTTACGGATGTGCGTATCCCGCAGTATTAGATGCTTTGGAAAAAAAGACATTAGGTATTATCCGTGGTACAATTTCCAGCGCTTCTCATCCGGCACAAACTTTTGTATTAAACGCCCTTAAATCCTCTGATTTCCAAATCCAGAAGCAGGAAAAATTTGAGATATTAAAGAAACGTGCGTGTAAGGTTAAACAACTACTCGATCGTGGTGAATATAGCGATGCCTGGGACTACTATCCGTTTAACTCAGGGTATTTCATGTGTCTTAGACTCAAGCAGGTGAAAGCAGAAACCTTGCGCCTTCACTTGCTCGATCAATATGGGGTGGGAGTTATTGCACTTGGGGAAAGCGATGTGCGCGTTGCCTTCTCGTGTGTCGAGGAACAGGAACTTAAAGATCTTTTCGACCTTATATACCGTGGAGTCCATGATTTATCAGGTGAAACGAGTGAATAATAGGACGCTGAGCGATTCCAAGGACTATAAATACTTATAATTTCTCATCAAAGCTGAAAGACAGTAAAAAGCGGATGATTAACGTCATCCGCTTTTTACTGTCTTTCAGCTTTTCAATTCATAATTATTCAATAGAAATACAGTGTGCTGGGCATCCCTCAGCAGCTTCTTTGGCTGATGCCTCAAACTCCGGGGGAACCGGGTTCGTATAAGCTACTGCCAGCCCGTCAGACTCCATCTTAAAAACCTCAGGACAGAATTCTGGGCATGATTCACACCCAATGCACTCTTCTTTGTTTACTTCAGCAATCATAATGCATCCTCCTATCTCGCCAAATTATTTGTTCCCGCATTGTTACCATTTTTGTCCATACTTCGGTATTGCTGCGCACTGCTATTGTACCCTGAAATACCTGTTTTTACTATATAATACAAAAAATAAATTTGTCTACTCCACTCCTAGGCTTTGCGACCTCTATATATCCCAGTCTTCAATTCCTGAATATATTCTTGTTTCTCTGGCATATCTGTTAATTCGGCATGAGAAATCGCTAAGCCTATGTCGTATGGTACTCTAACAAGCGAAACTGCAAACGGCTGTTTATTATTATCATCCAATTTCCCTTCAATAATTCCATACGAAGCTAGGGTCATATCGAGGGGATTACCAACACTTCCTACATTAAAAATAATCTTTCCTTTAATATTATCAATATAAGCACCATGTATATCGCCATATCCCACCACGTCTGCTACAACATCGAGAGTTGGAGTTGCTTCAAACAATCTCATTCGCTTACTTTGTTCAGTTGAAATATAAACTCTATGAAAAAGATCATTTGGAGAAGCGTGACATAGTCTTAATAAATTTCCGCTGATGTAAAATTCTTTGTAGATTGGTAGACCTTTTAGATATTTTAGTCTCTCAACTCCGAGTTTTTTCTGGTGCCACGTTACAGCTTCATTGCCCTCCTGTTCTGTCATAAAATAATCCCAATTACCTTTAATGACTACTTCACAGTATTCTTTAACTTTATCAACTACCTCGGCCGAACTAGGACCTTTCCCTGCCAAGTCTCCAAGACAAAATACTCTTTCAATATTTCTGTTCTCAATATCTTCTATTACAGCTTCTAAGGCAGGCAGATTGCCATGAATATCTGATATTATTGCGATTCTCTCCATATTGATCCCCTTATTAGTTTTACTATCACTGGATACCGTTCTAGTTAATGCTCATTATAATACAAGCTCATCCGTGCCCCATTGTGTTCTTGGTCTTCTTATTGATAATTCGCCAAAAGCCCCTATGTTCCTCTCGTTATGCCCAAGAAATTTTAATAATGCCAAAACGCGACTGAGTGAATTATACTCCAGGCCTAATTTTTTATATTACGATTTTTGTTTACTCGTCATAACCGTTACTTGTCCTACTTGCACTATCACTCACCCCATTGCAACTGTCATATAATCCGCTCCTGTCTGCGCGGCCACAGGAGCTCCAAAGAGATACGATAGGCGGACGAGCCTATCGCCACACTGCGTCCTGTAACGCATGCTCCTGCAGTGTGGGACCCAATACTGACCTACAAGA
>OMOF01000472.1 GCA_900290375.1 Candidatus Desulfosporosinus infrequens | reverse complement strand
AATTGACCCGGGACGATGTTGCCTTGGTCCATCATGTTTCAATTGAATCAATTTCGACCTATGAAAGCTTGTTTTAAACTAAAGTACCAACGTCCGGGTTTCTCTCGCTAGCCTCATTTTATAAGGGTATCTTAAGGCCGTTTGAGATTAAGCTTGAGGTCGGGACCTGCAAATGGTTTCTGTGGAAAATGTGAGAAAGGGGGAGCCGTTAAACTCTCCCTTTCTCGTTGTTGACTTATTGACTTACAAAAGTGATTGAGCGGATAGGGATACGAACAACAGGTCGACACCCATCAATTGGGCAACCAATGTTAGAGTGAAGTTGTGCATTGGTTAAAAGTGCGACACCATCTTGAATTCCTCCAAAGTTCCCAACCCAGAAACTGGAATCCTCACCTACTGCAAGTCTAGTACCAATAGGGTAGGTGTCAAAAAGTCCAACGATAGGCGGAAATGGTGAAAACGGTACGCCAAGGCCCATATAGATTAACCCCCCTTTTTCTTAAATTTGGCCAACAAGTGGCCTAGAAGAAGATAAGAGCGGGCGTTGCCTTAGGCTTTCCAAGTGGTACGGGGATTATCTCCCTACTAATATCATTATATGATTGTTGTCCTAAAATGCGCAGCTTAAGATGTTCTCCGACCGGAGCCAAGTGAGGGCCTTATTTTATGCCTCCAGGGGCCTTGATGGTGCATAATAACCCTAATGTCGGGTAAAATAATCGTTGTCCAATACCTCATTTTTACTTAGCCCTCATTGATGTAGCAGTGAGGGCTCTTTGTTTTTCATAAAACTAAATCTTCAGCATAAGAATTAATGTCTCTGTGTTCATACCCCACACTTAGCCCCTATCGACTGGTTGCGGTGGGGGCTCCTTTCTACCCTAATCACTGACGGTGCATATTGAGCTAGATATTGGGGATAATATCTTTGCGCCAGTATATCCTCTTCGTTTAGCCCTCATTGTCGGTAGCGGTGAGGGCCTTATTATTTTTATTATGGAGATACAGGCTTTCCCCTTTCTTCGCAGGAAAGCTATGAGATAATTAAGATGAGATTCTACTTCCTGCCCCTCATCAGTGACGTGGTGAGGGGATTCTTGCGTTTTTAGAAGCTTATCCTTAACAATTGGAGCGGAAATGGTTTAGTCTAAAATTTGACGTTTCATATTCATAATTATATTATAAATAATGGTAATGTTTAGGGACATACTAGAATTAAAGTAATACTTGAAAGGATGCTTTTAATGAAGAAAAATATTACTCTTGTTATAACTGTTCTAGGACTATCTTTAGTCTTGGCCGGGTGTGGTAAGGCCACTCAACCCAAAACAGCCACACCAAGTACCAGCACGAACCAAGCACTCGACAAAAGCCAATATAGCGGAACGCAAAACCTAAATAAGTTGGAAGGCTTCGCTAAAGCCAATCCCAATGATGCCATTTCTCAGATAAATGCTGGTATGGCGGCTTATAATAATAATGATTACACAAAGGCAATCGATTATTACAATAATGCCATTAAAATTAACCCTAAATACGGGATAGCCTATAATAATATTGGGAATGTTTACTTCCGAGGATTAAAGAAACCGACAGATGCATTGCCTTACTATGAAAAAGCAACCCAGGTTGAACCAGATTATAACTACGGATGGTTCAATCTAGCTCTTTGTCAACAAGCGTTAGGAGATAAAGCAGGAGCTAAAGCCACTATTACGCAAGGCCTAAAAGTGTTAGCATCTAATGACCCGCTAGCAGTATCCTTAAAGAAGTTACTGGATCAAATTAAGTAATGCCATGTGAGTTTGGGTATTATTTCGCCAGATATAAATCGTCATGCCTTATGAATAATGTGTTATAGATCATGACAAAATTCCCTCTCCTTAATTGGCAAGGGGATTTTGTGTTTTTATATAACAAGTATGTTTAATAATCAATACTTTTGACATTGTTGCGTCAGATTGATCAAGAAGGTAGGGCAAAAAAATAACAATTATGATTAGACAAATAATGAAAGAAGCGGCAATAATAAAAAGCTCATCACGAGTTAGAAAGCGAAAGCGAGGATCTTTATTTGGCTTCCGTGTCAATATTATCACTCCTTGCATCCATGAGTTACTTTATTCAACGGAAACGCTATGTCCTCCTGCCTGACACTTGTAGAAATATTTAGCATATTCTTCATATAAAGGACACAAAATGGTAACAAGTTTCACCTATGATTAGAACAACCGATGGTTGCTCGTAATTTTACGGTTGAAATACAGACCTGTCTCATGTTTTTCCCTTTACTACCCCTCCTAGCGAGGGGATCTTTTATGCAAATTAAATAAACTTTAGCATAGTAAAAGGCATTAAATAATCATAGGTTGGCTAGAATGATACTTTTTTAATGTTTTACACGTCTTTTCTAATTTTCAAATGTAATCATAAAAGTGAGAGGTGTGCACCAACAAGCATACCTCAGCCCTAGATCCTTCGCTTTCGCTCAGGATGACACCAAAATAATTGCAGTGACTTGATATTTTATAGTGTTTTTAGACTTTCTGCAGCGGAATCATATTATAGGTATTGTAAATTCTTGATAAGATTGTCACAAATTTATCACAAATATGATTGGAAATATATAGAAAACGGTAATATGCCTCTTAATTAACAACCACAGTATAAGTTTGTGTACCAGTAGCAGTTGCTAGAACAATATTAGCTGACGTTGGAACAGCACCGGTATATTTTACATTTTTTTCATAGTCTCCGTTTGTTGTGTTATAAGGTAATACCGTAGTACCAGTACTATCTGTCACGGTAACACTTGTAACAGTTGCAGGAGTTACGCTACTTAACAAGAAAACCTTGTAATAAACGTCGCCAAACATTCCTTTGATTGCAACAGTCTTAGTGGTATCAATGACATTAACTGCTACTGGTGCTGCTGTTGTTAGGACTGAAGACTACCACTTTTTATAAGTTGGTTAATCAATATGAAGTAAAGCAAGGCTAAACACCTTGCTTTCTTGCTTGGATAGGGGCGGGTAGTTTACAATAATAGACCTAATTCAAAAATTCGATATAGGATAGAGTACACCAAGGTCGCCATTCTGGTTAGCGAAACGAGCGAACTACCCCCTCTTAATGTTACTTGAATTATAACGTGTCCTCAAACATGTTGGATATCAGTCCTATTTACCCCCTTATGAGATGCGAAAGACAGGATTTTTGTAAAATATATTGACATTAATAAATTGTATTGTAATATTTAATTAGCGAGATAAATGAGCGAAAGAACTTTGTCAAGCTTGTTGATTCATCGTAAAAATAATTTAGTACACAATTGATGAAAAAAACTTTAACGATAATGGCAAACCTATTGAAAAGTAGGGACGCAAAGCTAAAGGGCCTATAAAATGGCAGCCAGCTACCGAAAAAAGTTTTTTTGTAATTTTAAGTCACTTCATTAAACCCCGAGATTGTTGAAAATTAATTGAACAGGGGTGCAAGAAATGAAAAAATCATTAGTTATAACAGCAATATTATCTGGTTTTCTTATGTTTGTTCAACCTATATTTGCTGACACTTTACAAGTTATATCTTCGACAACTACAACATTGCCATTAGCATCAAGTGATATTATTCCATTAATAAGTCAAAGTGGTGTGGCTGAAACTGGGCCTGTAGAACTTACTAAGCAGATTAATTTATCTGTAGCGTTAAAACTACATAATAAAGATGCTTTAAAACAAGTGGTAAGTTTCGCTCATGTTAGAAAACACTATGGCAAAGTAGTATCTGATCAAGATATGTCCAGTACTTACTTACCAGATTCCACTTCTCACAATAATATACTTAGCTATTTAAAAAGCAATGGACTAACAGTAACTAAAACTTATAATAGTCATTTAGCAATCCAAGTGCAAGGTTCTGTTCAAGATATCGAAAAAGCTTTTAATGTTCAACTAAATTATTATACTTACAAAGGAACAACCTTTTACGCAAATAGTAACGAACCTCAATTACCTTTAAATATAGCAGGATCTATTGAAAGTATAGGCGGTTTAAATAATGTGCAATTAACTCATTCCGCAACAAGTCTTAACAGCGGTGCAATACCGTACTCACCTCAACAAATTCAACAAGCATACAATTTTAACCAAGCTTATTTGAATACCATCAATGGTAAGGGGACTACTATTGCTATCGCTGCCAACTACTCTTTCAAGCAAAGTGATATTACAACTTTCCTAAATAATTTTAGCATAACGGGTACAAATCCAATTACGACAATACCTATTGATGGAACACCGGGTTACGATGTGAATGGTTCTATGGAAACTACACTAGACATAGAGGCCGCACAATCAGGTGCACCAGGAGCTAAATTACTAGTATATGATGGGATAGATTCCGCTTCAAATGTAGAGATTGATTTATTCACTCAAATTGTAGACGATGGGAAAGCTAACGTAGTAAGTTACTCGTGGGGCGATTCTGAGGATTTCTACAGTCCATCTCAGTTAAATGCAATGAACAACTTATTTATAGCTGGTTCAGCTAAAGGAATTACATTTCTAGTGTCATCTGGAGATAACGGCAGTACTTGTGTCAATTACCCTGCTTCTGATCCTTACGTTACAGCAGTAGGGGGTACTTCCCTAACTATAAACAGCTCAAACGGTCAAATCGCAACTGAAGTGGCTTGGACGGATAGTGGTGGTGGTGCAAGTTCTTACTTCCCTAAACCCTCCTATCAGTCAAACTTTCCTGGATCTAAAACATCGTTCAGAACAATTCCAGATGTAGCATTAAATGCTGATCCAAATACTGGGTACTCTATCTACTATAATGGTGCTTGGCTTCAAACCGGGGGTACAAGTGCTTCTGCTCCAGAATGGTCAGCGATAATTGCCTTAGTGGATCAAAATCGTCAAGCTGCAGGACTTGACAATTTAGGTTATGCTAATCCTGATCTCTATGCGTCTACAACGGCCACAGCATTTCACGACATTACCTCAGGTTCAAATGGAGCCTACTCTTGTTCTTCTGGTTACGACATGGTAACAGGTCTGGGTTCAGTAGATGTTGGAAAACTTATTAGTGCACTTTCCACTCAACTTCCGACTCAAGCAGTAACACCTACACCTACACCTACACCTACACCTACACCTACAGCAACAATGACGTTAAACAAAACCTCAGTATCTATCACGGCTGAAAAAAGTGTAACACTAATAGCTAAAGTAGCACGTCTAACTACAACTCAGAAAACTCCTTCTCAAACCGTTACTTGGACATCTAGTGATCCTACTATCGCAACCGTAAGTAAAGGGGTAGTTACTGGTGTTAAAGCAGGTACAGTTACAATTACGGCTACAAGTCAAGATGGCACCTCAACAGCATCCTGTGTGATAACAGTTGTAGCTTTACAAACAAAAGTAACGTTAAGCAAAACCACAGCTTCTGTTGTAGTTGCCAATACTTTAACCCTGAAAGCAAGCGTAACCTACCAAACTTCAACTAAAAAAACTCCTTCCCAAACTATTACTTGGAGTTCTAGTGATTCCACTATTGCAACTGTCTCCAATGGGGTTATAACTGGTGTAAAGGCTGGCGTCGCTAAAATTACGGCTACCACTCAAGATGGTACTAGATCAGCATCATGTACAGTAACGGTTGCACCTCTTCAAACAAAAGTAACGTTAAGTAAATCTTCCGCGTCTCTTGTTGTCGGTGCTACTCTAACATTAACGGCTAAAGTAACTCATCCAAATGAAACTAAATTAATTCCTTCCCAAACTGTGACTTGGGTATCTAGCCACCCTTCTGTTGCAGCTATATCCACTACTGGTGTGGTAACTGCGATTGTTTCTGGGAAAGCAACAATAACCGCTACGACTCCAAATGGTTCTGCAATATCAATTTGCACTATAACTGTAAAATGAGTTTATACGTGGTAAAAATAGTAGAGGTTTGCTTAACAAAGGAGAAACGATTGGTACCTTTAGCCTGATCATTAAAAACCAGAAGCACATCCCCCTGCTTTTTGATAAGTGATTTTGTAGCTACTACTGTTGGAATACGCATAACTATACATTATAATAAGAAGTGCAAGTTGAGTTATCTAAACCAGCAATCAATAAAACCTCTAAACCACCTACCCCTCAATCAAAAGTGTAGGCGTCATGGGGGATAGCCGTACCTAAGAGCATCTCATCATCCTGAGGGCGGTCACCAGTGAAGATGCTATGAC
>OMOF01000033.1 GCA_900290375.1 Candidatus Desulfosporosinus infrequens | reverse complement strand
TCTTGTAGGTCAGTATTGGGTCCCACACTGCAGGAGCATGCGTTACAGGACGCAGTGTGGCGAAAAGCTCGTCCGCTTTTCGTGTTCGATCCACACCGCTGGAGTTTGCGTTTCAAGTCACAGTGTAAAGTTAAGGTGAAACGGGCATTGTAAGGAAGGGGTATTTGAGAAATCTTTAGTGCGGTGGCCGCAAGCAATGATCGTGATCACCAATATTGAACAGTATGCAAACTTGTGCGCATCGGCATCTTTGGCGAACTCAAACGTGAATCGAATACTCATGTTGAGACTAGCCTCTCATACGGTATCCCGTTCCTTGAACGTTCTTTACGCGAAAAGAAGGTTATCGTCAGTCATCTGGAAATTGATATCCTTAATCAGCGAAAAGTAGTCGTGTTTCACTTTCACTAGAGCATTCAAATTAGAAAGCCCACGCAGAGGTCGATGCTAACAATGATATTTTTGCTAATATAGATGATTTTCTAAGCGACAATTTGGTATGTTTGCAATACTATTTTGGTGTTTTATCATGTTAAGCTATATAATAGCTGGTCAGACCGTCAGACAATGTGGTATTATGTAGGTAGACTACTAGGTTGGAATGGAGGGCTAGAGTATAGAGTTGAAGCTTAGTGACCTTATTGCCCTCAAGATTGTAGAATTTATCCATGTACAAAGTGGCTACGATGTTATCGTCTGTGATGAGAATGGGACGATCATTGCCGATTCGGCCGGAACTAGAATGGGAATGCAGCATAAAGGGAGCGAGCAAATATTAACGACTGCTAGTGATTCTGCTATTGTTACAGGCTTAGAGGCTGAAGTATCCGAAGGTCGTCTTAAAGAAGGTTTTAGTCTAGCAATAAAAGCGGACGGTATCAAAATTGGAACATTTGGTATTGCAGGCCCTTTGGCAATCGTTAAGCCAGTTGCCACGATAGCAGCTGGCATGGTGGTTATGATGTTAAGAGATGAAGAATTAAAGATCGTCATTCGTAAGCAGGTTCGGTTTTTAAGCGCTTCGGTGGAGCACGCGGCTAATGCAGTTCAACAAACTGCTGCTTCTGCCCAAGAAGTAGCCTCTATTAGCAAATCTATCGCAGAAGAAGCTCAGGAAGGGTACACTCATCTTCAATATACCTCGGGTATATTAGAACTTATTCGTAAAGTAGCTAAACAAACTAATCTGTTAGGATTGAATGCTGCAATCGAAGCTGCCCGAGCAGGGGAACAAGGTCGTGGTTTTGCTGTGGTTGCAGGAGAAGTACGGAAATTAGCAGAAGATTGTAATCGTTCAGCCAATGAGATAAGTGGTATTTTACTGCAATTTCGATCTATCATCTATAAAATTACAGAGAGCTCCCAGCGTAATCATACAGTTACCCAACAACAATCGCAGGCCAATCAGGAAATAGCCTACTTGGTTGAAGGGGTACAACTTGTGAGCCGTGAATTACAAACTTTAGCTTCTAATTTATAACTAAAATACACATACATTTCTCATTGCGTTTTAGGAACTATAAGATATTTTTTAATTGGGACAATTTTAATAAAATGCATACCGATTAATTTTAAGGAGATGTTACAATGGAAGTAAATTTAGCCTATGGAAAAAATGGATTAAAGGTTAACCTTCCCGAAAATTCTAAAGTCATTGAGCCCACACATCTGCAGCCACCAGAGGATGATCATGAGGTTGTGCTGAATGCTTTGCGTAGCCCTATAGGTACCAAACCCCTGAGAGAAATGGTGAAGTCAAGTGATAAGGTTGTCATTGTAATCAGCGATATAACAAGACCGACTCCCAATCATAAATTAATTCCTTGGATACTTGAAGAACTTCCTCACGTTCCCTTAAAAAATGTTACTATTATAAATGGAACAGCTACCCATCGTGATCAAACTAGGGAAGAGTTTGTCGAGATGCTAGGGGAAACGGTGGTAGAGACTGTTCGAGTTATCAATCATCACTGTCACGAGAAGTCAGAGCTTACGCACCTCGGAACAAGTCAGTTTGGCTGCGAAGTATACCTAAATAAAGAATATGTAGATGCTGATTTTAGAATCGTCACTGGGTTCATTGAACCTCATTTTTTCGCTGGATTTTCAGGGGGACCTAAGGGGATTATGCCTGGGATTGCGGGTATTGAGACCATTCTCACATTTCACAACGCCAAAATGATTGGGCATCCTATGGCTACTTGGGGGGTCTTAGAGAATAATCCTCTTCAGGAGATGACTAGAGAAGTCAATACTTTCTGTAAACCGGATTTTCTCCTTAATGTGGCGTTGAATGGACAAAAGGAGATTACTAGTGTATTCGCAGGCGAATTGGTTGCTGCTCATGCAACGGGGTGTGCCTACGTTAAAGACCACGCTATGATTAAGTGTGATCAGCGTTTTGACGTAGTCATTACGACGAATTCGGGTTATCCACTTGATCAGAACTTATATCAGGCTGTAAAAGGTATGAATGCTGCACAAATGATTGTCAAACAAGGAGGGACAATTATTTGTGCATCGGAATGTATTGAAGGTATGCCTGAACATGGTAATTTTGTTAAGATATTAGATATGCGTGACACACCTAGTGAACTATTAGAAATGATTAATGAACCTTCCTTTCAGATATTTGATCAGTGGGAAGCTCAGAGACTCGCTATGATTCAAGAATGGGCAGAAGTCTACATTTATTCAACGTTGCCGGATGATTCTGCTAGAATAGCCAAACTGACGCCTATAATAAGTATTGAGCAGACTTTGATTGATTTAACAGCTAAATATGGAGATAACATGAGTATTGCTGTGTTACCATTGGGCCCCCTGACGATTCCATTTGTTGAGGAATAAATCGGGTGATCTTCTCTAACGGATGGTTCGATGCAGATCGGGTTTGGAGTTTACCTCAACTGCGTGAAGAATCGGGGAACGTCCACTTATAGAAGTGGCGTTTCCCAATCAGATTATAATGAGAATAATGTGAAAGGGGCGGTCGTATTGTTACGATCGTCCCTTTCCGGTATAAAGTTAGATAATATGAGTTTTCGTGTTGGCCGACACGTTACTTGGCAGTGTAAAAACTTTAAATCAATTAATCAAAGTTAAGTGCAGGTTTTAAGATTATTTAATCTATTATATCTGCGCCTTGCTCTGCCATTTCTTTTTCGGCAAAGGTAATCATTTTTTTGACCATATTTCCTCCGATTTGACCTACTTCTCGAGTAGTCATATTTGCGAAACCTTTTTCTTGAATATCATCGTCTAACTTCAGTTCTTCAGCTACTTCCCATTTAAGTTTATCCAACTGTCTTTCGGATTCTGGAACCTCAGGTGTATTTCGGCTCATTTTACCATCCTCCTTTTCAGTTGCTTCTAAATCATTATTATATTGTCCATAATGAAAGCATCTATACAGGTCCACAATATATATAATTATCCAAATAGAGAGTATACTATAACGCATATTGAAAAACAGTGAAAATTATTCAGATATGCAGCTCGTTTTCTTCATGGTTGGATATATTTGACCTCCTGCCAATGTCGAAGATCCTGGGTTTTAGCGTGAGGATAAAGGATACTTATCTTTTTTGTCGAAGTAGTCATAATACACTGTGGTTACACTGTGGTCGGCGTAACATGAAACGTTTTGATTCTAGAGGAGACTCTTGCCATACAACCCACGGATCACCATTGTAGTGATTTTGGAATAGTTAAAATAGTTACTTCATACACAGAGGAGGGATGACTTGCACGAATTGTCTTTAATGGGAGGAGTATTTGAGGTCATCGAACAGACACTTTCTCTTCATGAAGTGAAGCGCGTACTTCAGGTTAAACTGAAAGTTGGAGAACTTACGAACGCAGAACCGGACGCTCTGAACATGGCGTTTGAAGCTTATAGCAAGGATACCATCTGCGAAGGAGCAGAGCTGATTGTAGAGCGCGTTCCGGTGCGAGCTCGCTGCCGAAATTGCCTACATGTGTTTGCCGTGGAAACTATGTTTTTTCTTTGTCCAAACTGTCAAAATACCAGTATTGAAGTGATTCAGGGAGAGGAACTTTTGCTAGAAAGTCTGGAGGTTGAATAGATGGATAATGGTCGTCGAGAAATTGAAGTGATGGCAAATTTGCTTGGATCTAACGATATGCAGGCTGGAGTTAACCGTACCCATTTTCAAAAGAATAATTGTTTAGCCATTAATGTGATAGGTTCACCAGGAGCAGGGAAAACAACACTACTGGAGAAGACGTTGCCCAATTTAACCTTGGACCTCCATGTGGGAGTTATTGAGGGAGATATCTTTACTAGTAAAGATGCTGACCGCATTGCCGTTCATGGGGTTCCAGTTATTCAGATTAATACTGGCGGAGGTTGTCATCTTGATAGTAAAATGGTAAGTAAGGTTTTGCCGGAATTCGATTGGAAGGTAATGGATCTCATAATTATTGAAAATGTTGGGAACCTTGTTTGTCCGGCCGATTTTGATCTTGGAGAAGCTTTTAAAGTCATTGTCTTAAGTATAGTCGAGGGGGATGACAAGCCGTCTAAATACCCTGTGATCTTTCGCAATGCTAAAGCAGTTGTCCTCAATAAAATGGACTTTGAGCTGCTGACTGATGTAAATATGGAGATTATGAGAAACGATATCCGGACCATCAATCCTGAGATCGAAATTTTCGAGGTGTCTTGTCGCAACGGTAACGGTCTGCATGCGTGGACGAGCTGGCTACGTCACGAAGTCAAGGTCTATAAGGAAACCAATGGATGATTCAGTCACGCGTTTGGATGGTGTCTTAAGTTCTCGAGTGCAATGACCTCATAAGGTCGGGTATATCGAAATTTCGCTAGCAGGTGTTGGCCAGAGAGAATAGGTTTTGCGGTAAAAAAACACACATATAAGATACATTGTTACATGTATCTTATATGTGTGTTTTATTCAGGTTGTGATCGTGTGGAGAAACATTTAATGATAGTCATTAATGTGCCTAGGTTGTCGAAGAGGAAGTAAAGCCCCCTTCATGTTGGATGGAATCAATCTCTTGCAGAACAAATTCCGCCAGGCGGGGAAAAAGTGCTTGGATTTCCGGGCTGATGTCCATACCCCATTCTAAACTTTTGGGTTGAACACCAAAAATTAAGGTTTGAGGAGCCTGCCCTAACAAATTAGCCATAGTCAGAACCTCAATAATTCCAATTTGATGAAAGGAAACCTCACATTGTTCTGGAAAAACCTGAATATCTTGTGGGCGAAAACGGAACAATGCCCCTGGCTCGGCTTTAGCATTAACAGCATCTACAATAATTAAAAAATCGACTTCTTGAATTAGGTGGACCAATTCAAGTCCGGCTGTACCTCCTTCCAGGAGCTCAACATTGGTAGGCAGAGGAAGTTTAGCGAGTTCATCTAAAAAGCGAACGCCTAAACCTTCATCAGATAAAAGGATGTTTCCAACTCCCATCACCATAATTTTTGGTGAAGTCATGCTTACATTCCCTTCTGATTTCTTATTTTACCGAAGAACATAAATAAGAACTGATCATAGGCTGCCGTAAAGACAAGATAAACATGAATCCCAACTATTGCTATAAACAGCCACATAAAATCGTAATGAAGTCCGCGGACAGCTGCTAAACCGCCAAAGTAACCAGCGAGAGTGGACAGTTGTTCAGGCTTATAGAGTATGGCTCCAGTAATAGCTTGGGCGACAGTCAAAATCGGCAACGTAATATAAGCTATTTTTTGAAGGGGATTATACTTCCCAACTTCGGGATGTTTGCCGATGAATAGATAGTACTTAATTTGAGGCCACATGGTTTTAACATCTTGAGCATGAAATAAAATATCATTATAATCCTTATATTGTCCAAAAAAGGAGTAGTAGAAACGTGCAATCCCATTAATAACTAGAAAATACATAAAGATAAAGTGTAAATTGCGAATTAGGCTCATAGGCATGCCGGGAAAAGGGGAATGTATAAACCAACCTGTAACGCCTAAGACGAAAAAGTTAATCAGATTGATCCAGTGGCTTATGCGTTGGAATAATGGGTGGTCTAGTGGGTTAACCATGTCCTTTCCTCCTTTTCTACCAGCCAATCTGGAATTTCTTAATGTCGTTGGTTACTGGATGGATGAGGTGAATGGCACAGGCCAAGCAGGGGTCATAAGAACGAACTACTCGCACGATATTGACTGGATTGTCGAGGTCGGGAACTGGGACGCCAATCAGGGCTTGTTCAACCGGTCCACGGACACCCTTGTCATCTCTGGGCGAGAAATTCCAGGTGGTTGGAACAACCATTTGATAGTTCTCAATTTTATGATCCGCAACTTTAATAAAGTGGCCGAGTGAGCCGCGGGGTACTTCAGTCATTCCCGCACCTTGCCCACTAACTGGAGCTTCCCAATGGTCAGTATCATGGACGCGGAAATCCTTAGAGCCCATTTCTTTTTCTAAAGCATCACACCATGTGAACATATCCTTGACAAGAAGGAGAGTTTCATAAGCTCGGGCAGCATGACGTGCGACAGCACCAGGTTTAATACTATTCTTGGCGATGATGTCCATCAGACCTTTAGGTTGCATAACAAGCATGCGGGCGAGAGGTCCAACTTCTATAGGTTTAGCATCATAGCGAGGAGCTTTAACAAAGGTGTAAGCACCCTGCTTATCGAGATCGGGTACGGTATCCTCAGTATAGGGCGTTTTACCATTAGCACTGGCTTTATACCAAGAATATTGAACATCTTCTGTAATTTTATTTTCATCAATCGGTAAGATATTGCCTAAATTGCCATCCATGATCAGACCTGCTTTAAAGAATAAATCCTTATTTTCATTATCTCTGGCGAAGCCTCCATAAGACATGTAATTGAGAGCTCCACCACCAACCCCGGCTTGAGCCAAGGGGAGCAACGGCCCGGTACCGAAAGTTAAAACGTCTTGTAGATAGGTCTTTTCAACAAAGTCAAGTTGTTCCATAAGCATCGAACGGAATTGTTCCACTACTTCGATGTTAGGAAGCATAGTTACGCCGCCAACCACAATGGACGATTGGTGGGGTTGTTTTCCGGCAAACAAAGCAGACATTTTCTTGGCTTTCGCTTGCATCTCCAAAGCTTTAAGGTAGTGGGCAACGGCCATGGTTACTAATTCGGGATCGTTGACGCTGAAAGCATCCGGTTTGTAGCGAGGGGTTAAAGGAGCAGTATCTCCGGCCACAACAAGCTTCACAATTTTATCCTTCACAGCCAGAAGTCCAGGGTCTTTGCCTTGATATTGGGCGACAGCCATGACATCTAAGTAGTCTAGGGCACTCAGATGATAAAAATGCAGCGGATGGTCATGGAGAAACATAGCCCCAATGATCAGATTACGGATAATCCTACCACCTGCCGGAACGTTTGCCCCAAAGGCTTTGTCCAAGGCCATAGAAGAAGCCCAACCATGGGAACCTGCACAAACTCCGCAGACACGTTCGGTAACATACGTAGCATCTCGAGGATCACGCCCGCGGAGCATCGCTTCAATCCCCCGGTACATGGTCCCGATGACATGTGCTTCAACAACTAAACCGTTCTCTACTTCTACTTCAATCCTTAAGTGTCCTTCAATGCGTGTTAAAGGATCGATAACTACTTTCGCCATCTACATATCCTCCTTATGATCGTGATCATGATCCTTGTTGCTCAGTCTGCCGCTGGCTGCCGTGGCGATCAAGTGGGCACCTAGGCCAATAGCGGCCGCTCCTCCGATCACTGCCCCGACAGTATCAGCATTGACCTGGCCAATGCCCGGGAGTTTAAAGAGTTCTTGTTTGACATAGAGGGGACTAAATTCTTTATAAAAGCTCTTTTCGGAACAACCCGCACAGGGAGAGCCGGCATTAATACAGAAATTAGCGTTGTCATTCCACCACACTTGTGCACAGTCCGTGTAAGTTTGCGGGCCTTTGCAACCCTTTAACATGAGGCAATATCCTTTTTGGACAGGATCGTTCCAATCTGTGAGGAATTCACCACTTTCAAAGTGGCCGCGTCGTGGACAGTTATCATGTAATAAGGTTCCATAGAATGCCACAGGGCGATTTTGCGAATCAAGTGGCGGAGCCTTATGATAGGTCAGGTAATAAACGAGCGTACCGATCAAAGTCGTGGGTTTTACTGGGCAACAGGGAAGATTAATAACGGGTTTGTTAATCCCCTCGTTTCTGAGGATTTCAGCCACTCCGACGGCACCCGTTGCGCAAGCCCCTGGAATGCCTGCTCCTTCAGATGCGCAACTTCCAATGGCGATGATCACCTGAGCTTTTTGGGCCGCTTCAATCAGGGTTTTGCGGAAAGGCTTTCCTCCAACCATACAGTAACGGTCTTCCTTGGCTGGACAGGCACCTTCAACGATGAGAACGAAATCTTCCTTAAGAGCCGCTTGATACGCTTCTTCGCACGATTGACCAGATCCAGCCATAATGGTTTCATGATAGCGAATCGAAAGCATGTCTATAATGAGTGCAGCGGCTGAAGGGTTTAAAGTGGCTATGGCTGATTCGGTGCATCCCGTACAATCCATACCTTCTAGCCAAATAACAGGGGGTTTCTTAAGAGCCTGTTCTAGCGCTGAAGCAGCTTGCGGGATAAATAGTTCGGGTAAGCCAAGGGCTGCGGTAGTTGCTGCAACTAACTTCATAAAATCACGCCGAGTAACCCCTTTGACCGTGAGTAAATCAAAATTTCCCATAATTTTAAGAACACCTCCTGAATATGTTACTGATTTGATATAAAAAAATTTGATTAAAGAGAATTTTCCTTAAGACATAATATTCGCTAAAAAGACGTAGTTTCCTGCTTTTATTTGATAACGTTATTATTTTTTTAATATTCATAAAATTGAAAAAATATACTAACTTTCCTGAATTTACTGAGAATAGTCCCAGTATCCCCTTGAAGAATCTAGAGTAGGGCGTGTACAATGGGAGATAATATGAAGAATTAATTCGGTAAGCAGTGAAAGCTGGTCATTTAATATGCATCTACAAGCAAAGGCGATTTATTTCAATGGGATTGTTCAAGGGGTGGGCTTTCGGCCGTTTGTTTTTAAACTGGCTGAAGAAATGAAGGTTAAAGGGTGGGTTAATAACTCGAGCCGTGGCGTGTCGATCCATGCAGAAGGAATTAACCTCGACTTGTTCTATAAGCGATTACTTAAAGAAGCCCCGCCCTTAGCCAAAATAGTGACCGCACGGTTCGTGGAAACGGAGTTTGAAAACTATGCCACATTCGAAATCGTCCAAAGTAAACCGGAGCAAGATGCGGATGTCTTAATCTCGCCGGATGTGGCAACGTGCGGAGAGTGTCTTGCAGACATGGCTGATCCAAAGAATCGGCATTATCAATTTCCTTTTACGAATTGCACGAATTGCGGCCCTCGCTATTCAATTATCCGTGACGTTCCTTATGATCGAGCCCAAACGACTATGGCGGACTTCGCAATGTGCCAATCCTGTGCATCTGAATATAAAAATCCCAGGGATCGGCGTTTTCATGCCCAACCTGTCGCCTGTGCAGAGTGTGGGCCGACGGTACAACTCAGAGATACGTTGGGGCATTTGCTTCCAGGTATCGGTGTGGATCAGCTGGCTCAAGGTAGGATTTTAGCAGTAAAAGGTCTAGGCGGGTTCCATCTTGTCTGCGACGCTCGCAACGCACATGCCGTACGTCGCCTGCGTGACCGCAAAGAACGGGGAGCCAAGCCTTTTGCCGTCATGGCCAGGACGGTAGAACGGGCACGCGATCAGGTTGTCATTGGCGGGAAGGAAGAAGACTTGTTGCGCAGTTCGGCAGGCCCTATTGTTGTTCTAGAACGGATGCTTGAATTAACTGATTCAACGAATGCAACGAATTTTTTACCAGCGGACATTGCGCCAAACTTAGCTACCCTCGGAATTATTCTCCCTTATACTCCGCTCCATCACCTTCTATTTAAAGGACCCTATGATTTTTTGGTCATGACGAGTGCTAATCTGAGTGGACGACCTTTGATTTATACAAATGATGAGGCGATGGAAGGGTTAAAGGGAATTGCGGATTATTTCCTAACGCATAACAGGGATATATATCATCCCTGCGACGACTCTGTCGTTCAAGTTATCGGAAACGAAGCTGTTTTTTTGCGACGAGCTCGAGGCTACGTCCCATTGCCGATTCTGATGTCGTCTAGTCAAGTTAAGATCCCGCTTCTTGCAGTGGGAGGAGAAATGAAAAATGCCTTTTGCCTTGCCTCTGGGCAAAGGGCTTTTGTAAGTCAGCATCTTGGTGATATGGAAGGGTATGAAAATCTTAAACGTTTTCATCAAGAACTGGAATCCTTTCAACGAGTCGTCAATATCACTCCGAGTGCGATTGCCCATGATCAACACCCCAATTATCAATTGACCCGTTATGCCATGGAACAGGCTTGGCCTACATGTTCGGTACAGCATCATCACGCCCATTTAGTCAGTGTTATGGGGGAATGGGATCGAACAGAACCGACCCTAGGGGTGATCTGTGATGGAATCGGACTAGGAGAGGATCATTGCCTTTGGGGATTTGAATTTCTGTATGGGAATGCAGCAGGCTACGAGCGGAAGGCACATCTTGAGTACTTGCCGCTGCCAGGTGGGGATGCAGGTGTCAAACATCCTTTGCGCATTGCTTATGCTTATCTTCAAACTCTTTTGTCTGAAGAAGCGTGGCTGAACACGGAGTTTCTTTGGACAGCGCTTACGGTGCATGAGCGTCAGATTCTAGAGCGTCAACTGAAAACCGGATTTCAAGTCTTTCAAACGTCGAGCGCGGGACGGCTCTTTGATGTGGTCAGCGGTCTGCTTGGTGTTTGTAGAGAGGTAACCTATGAAGGACAGGCTGCGATTGAACTAGAAAGTGTGGCTATGCGTTTCAGGCGGCAACAGTGTTTAAGGAATAACCAAGAGAATATTAAAGAGGGTGTAAAGACGAAAGAAAATGTCACGGAATTATATCCTTATGAAGTGAGAGTAGAGAATGCCCGATACATTCTTGGGGTGGGGACGCTCTTTGATGCACTCGTACAGGACCTTCTGCACGGCGTGAGTCGGGAAGAAATCGCCTACCGTTTTCACCAAACGATTGCTCAGGCAATCGTGGATCTAGCGTTGCGCTTAGGTATCGAGACAGGCCCTTTGGTTTTGAGCGGTGGGGTCTTTCAAAATAAACTATTGACAGAATCAGTTCTTAAAATTTGTCACGACCAAGGAATCAAGGTTTTGCGTTCTCAGACGCTTCCACCAGGAGACGGCGGACTGGCCTTTGGACAACTACTAATTGCAAATGAGGTGTTATAAATGTGTTTAGCCATTCCTGCTAAAGTTGTTACGATTGATAGATCAATGGCCAAAGTGGATATGATGGGGAATGAACGGGTTGTCAGTATTGATTTGGTACCAGAGGTCACAATTGGCGAATACGTTTTAGTTCATGCCGGCTTTGCCATCGGAATTATAGACGCTGAGAGCGCGAAAGAAACGGAAGAACTTTTGTTGGAGGTAGCTATGGCCTATGAAGAAGAGTGAGGATCATTTGTCTAAAGCGGGCGACTATCTTGCGGAAATTCAGACGTTAGCCCAGAGGCCGTTTACAATTATGGAAGTGTGTGGAACGCATACTGTAGCTATCGCCAAAAACGCGCTGCGAGAGTTATTGCCAGCTACAGTTCACCTAATTTCTGGACCAGGTTGTCCAGTCTGTGTGACAGATAGCAGTGATATTGACCGTTATCTATATTTGGCAGCTCAACCAAAGGTTATCACGGCAACCTTTGGAGACATGATTCGGGTACCGGGAACAGAGAAAAATTTACAGGTTTTAAGAGCAGAGGGGGCGGACGTTCGAATTGTTTATTCGACCCAGGATGCTTTAGAATTAGCCCGGAAAAACAAGGACAAGGAGGTTGTCTTTTTAGGCATTGGGTTTGAAACAACGGTTCCTACGGTAGCGGTGAGTTTAGAGACAGCGAAACAGGAGGGAATAGAAAATTATAGTGTACTTTCAATGCACAAGGTCGTTCCCCCGGTCTTAAGACTGTTAGCGGAAGATGATAAATTGGTGGTTGATGCCTTCCTTGATCCTGGGCATGTTTGCGCGATTATTGGTATAGAGCCAATTGAGTTTATGGCTAAAGACTATGGAAAACCCAATGTTGTGACGGGATTTGAAGCCCTTGATATTTTGGAAGCGATTGTTATGCTTCTGCGTCAACGTGACGAGGGGCGCTCGGAAATTGAAATTCAATATCAACGGGTCGTCAAAGTAGAGGGAAATATTCATGCCAAAAGGTTTATCGAACAGGTCTTTGAGCCGATCGATGCATCCTGGCGGGGGATAGGACGTATTCCCCAAAGTGGCTTGGGGATACGCGGAGAATACAGCGCTTGGGATGCGGCTAAGAAATTTTCGCTGCCAATTTTTCGTTCCAAGGAAACACCGGGTTGCCGTTGTGGAGATGTCCTAAAAGGACGAATTTATCCAACCCAATGTCCTTTGTTTGGCAAATTCTGCACACCTATGAAACCCGTTGGGCCCTGTATGGTGTCTTCGGAAGGATCTTGTGCTGCCCATTACAGATATGCGCAAAGGAGTGGGGATTAATGGAACGTATTATGATGGCCCATGGCAGTGGTGGGAGATTAAGCCATGAATTAATTCGTACCCTTTTCCAAAAATACTTAGGAAATCCCTACTTAGATCAGATGAATGATGCGACCGCTTTGCCGGGACGAGATCAGATTGCCGTAACCACTGATTCATTTGTAGTCTCACCTTTGTTTTTTCGCGGGGGAAACATCGGTAAGCTTGCAGTCTGTGGTACGGTCAATGACTTGGCTGTTAGTGGGGCAATCCCTAAGTTTTTAACATTAGCGCTTATTTTAGAAGAAGGCTTGCCGATGGATGACTTGGAAAGGATCATTAAGAGTGTTGCTCAGACCGCCTTAGAAGCAGGGGTCTCGATCGTCTGTGGGGATACAAAAGTGGTCGAACGTGGAAGTGTGGATAAAATCTTCATAAACACGACTGGGATTGGGTATATTACCAATCGTTTAGTCGGCCCAGAGCAGATTCGGGTCGGGGATGAGATATTGATAACGGGGACGATTGGAGATCATGGCATTGCCATTTTGTCCGAGCGAGAAGGGCTTAAATTTCAAACCCCAGTTGTTAGCGACTGCGCACCTTTAAATGGACTTATTGATGCCTTTTATTTGCCCGGAGTTAAATGTATGAGAGACCCTACCCGTGGTGGCGTGGCGACGACGTTAAATGAATTGGCCGGGCAAGCGGGCGTGAGTATGCTCTTGGACGAAAAAAGATTACCACTTTCGCCAAGCGTAAAGGGAGCCTGTGAAATGTTAGGTTTAGAGCCCCTCTATTTAGCAAATGAGGGAAAGGCCTTGGTGATTGTTGCCCCAGAAGTCGCAGGCGAAGTTTTGCAAAAGATGCAGGCCCACCCCCTGGGTCGTCTGGCAGTTCGGATTGGGCGAGTTGAAGAAGAAAAACCGGGACTCGTACTGCTAGAAACCCCTCTCGGCGGAAAACGTATTGTCGGCATGCTTGAAGGTGAACACCTGCCCCGTATTTGTTAAGTAAGAATAAGGAGGGTATCATGCGGATAGCGGTCATAGATGGACAGGGCGGTGGCATTGGCAAACATATTGTTGAGCAATTACGTAAGAGGATTCCAGAGCTGGATATCCTTGCCCTAGGGACGAATGCCTTGGCTACTGGAGCAATGTTGCGCGCTGGGGCCACAGAGGGGGCTTCGGGGGAGCCAGCGATTTGTTATAATGTGGATCGTGTTGATCTGATTGTAGGTTCGATTGCCATTATGATTGTTTATGGTCTGCTGGGAGAAATCACTTCAGCCATGGCAACGGCTATTTCGGGCAGTAAGGCAGAAAAATTGCTACTTCCAATTCAACGCGGCAATATTCTACTCGTCGGAGTTGTCCGAAGTCCTCTACCCCATCAGATTGAAGCACTGGTCACAGCAGTGGAAGAACGATTTAAGGTTAAATAGCCTTGACAAATGACAGCGCATTATTATTTTTATTATATTAAATCGATAAGAATTGGGGTAGTTATAATGAAGACGGTTGATTCTATTACGGACTTGATAGGGCAGACCCCTTTAATCCGTTTACAACGGGTGGTTAAGCCGGGAATGGCTAACCTTTACGTCAAAGTGGAATATTTTAATCCCGGCGGGAGTGTAAAAGATCGGATCGCAATGGGGATGATCCGGGATGCTGAGGAACGAGGGGCGCTTCAGCCGGGGGGGACGATCATCGAGCCAACCAGTGGGAACACCGGAATTGGGCTGGCTATGATTGCGGCGGCTCGTGGCTATCGCTTAATTGTTGTTCTGCCGGATTCTATGAGTGTTGAGCGGCGGATGCTTATGGCTGCTTATGGCGCCGAATTTGTGTTAACGCCCGGAGCGGAAGGCATGAAGGGGGCAATTGAAGAGGCAAAGCGATTACTTAGAAAAAATCCGGCTTACTTTATGCCTCAGCAATTTGAAAATCCTGCTAACCCGGAAACACATCGCCGGAGTACGGCTTTAGAGCTACTCGATCAGTTGAGTGATATCGATGCTTTTGTCGCTGGGATCGGTACTGGGGGGACGATAACCGGGGTGGGTGAGATTTTAAAAGCCCGCCTGCCAGCTATAAAGATCATCGGGGTTGAGCCAGCCTCATCTCCAGTCATTTCCGGCGGCAAGCCTGGGCCTCATGAAATCCAAGGAATAGGCGCTGGGTTTGTACCGACGGTGTTAAACCAGACTATTATGGATCAACTTATCCAAGTGAGCAATGAGGATGCGTTTGAGATAACACGGCGTTTAGCACGTGAAGAAGGACTTTTAGTAGGCATCTCTTCGGGAGCAGCGGTGAGCGCGGCACTTCGAGTAGCTGTATCCTTGGGAGAGGGCAAAAATGTTGTTGCCATAGCCCCGGATACAGGAGAACGTTATTTAAGTACTGAACTTTTTACCAGCCAAAGTTAGGCATATGAAAGGAACTAACAAGTCAAAGATACCATGGTTATTTTCTTGAATGTGCCTTAATTCTAGGGCCGTGGTTAGAAGATCCGATATCGAAAAAGCCCCAAAATAAGTACGACTATACTTTTGGTGGCGCAAATAATGTTTAGTTTTCCTATATATTTCTTTACAAGAGAAATTACCCTATGCTAAACTGTTTAATAGTCGATTAGCGTAAGGAGGATTTTGTCATGTCGGGACATTCAAAGTGGGCAAACATTAAACATAAAAAAGGCAAGGCAGATGCGCATAAAGGAAAAATGTTTACCAAATTGGGTCGGGAATTGGTGGTTGCCTCCCGTGCCAGTGGGGGAGACGTTAACAACTTTCGGTTAAAGATCGCCATTGAAAACGCCAAAGCAGAAAATGTGCCCAATGAAAATATCCAACGGGCGATCCTTAAAGGGATAGGTGGCGCCGAAGGAACAGTTTATGAAGAACTGCGTTACGAGGGGTATGGTCCAGGTGGGGTTGCCGTTATGATTGATATTTTAACCGATAATCGCAACCGTACGGCTGGTGAAGTGCGCCATATCTTCTCTAAAAATGGTGGTAACATGGGCGAGACCGGCTGCGTCGGTTGGATGTTTGAGGAAAAGGGGCAATTAAGAGTCCTGCGTGAGGGGCTTAAGTTAAGCGAAGACGATTTCATGATGATGACTTTAGACGCAGGGGCTGACGATTTAGAAACAGATGAAGAAGGATTCGTTGTTTTCACTGCTCCTGAAGCTATGGAGGGGGTGCGTCAGGCTCTTCTGGATCAAAAGATTGTCGTTGTCGAATCTGTGCTTAGTCCGATTCCTCAAAACACAATCGAGATAGCAGACCCAGACCAAGCTCGGAAAATTGTTCGTTTGATGGACCTTCTAGAGGATCATGAGGATTCGCAAGGGGTGTATTCTAATTTCGAATTGTCAGAGGCCCTGTCCGGTGAAGACTTTTAGACGAGACTAACTCACCTAAATTCCTAAGAGCATAACGATTAAATTAGGCCCTCCTGGCAAGACTAGAGCTAAGAAGACAATTGTTGGGAGGGCTTTTTATTATGTCTAGAAGTATTGTAATTGGTCTCGTTCTTATTATCGGGTTAGGAATTGGCAGTAGCGTACCAGCAGCAACGTCTTGGTGGTATAATACAACTCGTGCCAGTAGCGTATTAAATTCAACTAACTCAGAATCAGCATCAACAATTGATGACTTGCCAAGCGTCACCTATCACTTTGGACTAGAACATGGTGTACTATCTGTGATTGAAGGAGCACCGGGAACCAGTGGCAGAGTCATTGTGACAGGTTTAAATGTACAAGCTTGGCCAAAGGAAATGTTAGATATCGCTCCCAAGGTCGAGTTCTATTCTTTAGATGAAGTTCAGTCGTTTATTGATACGGTAAACGAACCCTTGTGGCGAGAGTAGAAGGTATTTTAGAGAAGAAAGGGAATCGTTCGTCTTCTGTCGAAAACTATTATATAGTTGAAAGGAAGACGTGTTGTATGATAATTTTAGGGATCGATCCTGGAACGGCAATTATGGGGTATGGACTCATTGAACAAAAAGGAAATCATTTAAGTGCGCTCGCTTATTCTTGCTGGCGAACGCCGGCTCACACACCTTTGGCTGAGCGTTTGTTAATGCTATATCAACAAATCGACCCGTTTCTACGAGAGCATCCTCCGGATCATATGGCGGTTGAAGAGCTTTTCTTTAATCGTAATACTACAACCGCCCTAGCTGTTGGGCACGCACGAGGTGTTGTCTTGTTGGCTGGTGCCCAACACGGCATTCCAGTTTATGAATATACACCCTTGCAGGTGAAACAAGCGGTTGTTGGCTATGGAAAAGCTGAGAAAAATCAGGTCCAACAAATGGTTAAAGGATTATTAAGGTTAAATGAAATTCCCAAACCAGACGATACGGCGGATGCTTTAGCCATAGCGATTTGTCATGCCCATAGTTTTGCTTTGAATCGGAGAATGGAGGAATTCCGATGATTGGGATGTTGCGAGGAAAGGTGTGGGAAATCCAAGCAGAGCGTTTGGTAATCGATGTACAAGGGGTTGGATATTTACTTACCGTGCCGTATGGGCTCTTGGCTAAGTCGTGTCCGGGGCAGGAACTTGTCATATACACCCATGTGGTTAGGCGCGAAGATGACATTTCCCTGTATGGATTCTCTTCCTTAGAAGAAAAACAACTCTTTCTGGAAATGTTGAGTGTTTCGGGCATTGGACCGAAAGCGGCTATTTCACTCCTTTCAACCTTTGGTGCGGTTCAGATCGAAAGTGCCATCGCTAGTGAAGATCTTAATTTATTAATAAAAGTACCGGGAATTGGTAAAAAAACAGCCCAGCGCCTTATTTTGGAACTGAAAGAAAAATTCAAAGGTCACGTTACTCTGCCAAATGATGAGGGACCGTTCTCGGGCCCCTCAACCTTCACGCATTCTGAAGCCTTACAGACCTTACTAGCCTTAGGTTTCAGCTTGGAAGAAGCAAGGCAAGCCTTGAAACATGTCCTTAAGGACAGTGCGGATTTGACGACAGAGGAGCAGGTGAAAAAGGCCTTGCGTTTACTTGCGGGTAGCTAGCAAGACACCAATCCAATCCAATTAGATTGTTAACAAAAGGTAGCAGTGAACACAAAGGCCAGATCTATGCAGACCTGGCCCTTGTGTTCTTTTATGATTACTTCTGTTATGTGGGAGGATAATGAAGAAAAGATGTGGAATCATCTATAATAATAACATAACCTGTAGGTATCACTCGAATTATCAGTCATTGGGCTTGATGAGCTAAGGCAAGCTTGCATTGACTTAGACTTTCACAGTAAGTATTTTGGAAACCTTATTTTTACATAGTCTGGAGGAGCGGAACATGAGAATAAAGAGAGACAACACTCATAGTCATTATCTTTTGCAGTGTACAAGTTTAGAATGCAAAAAAGTGTTACTTGCTGAAGACGACTTAGTAAGTAGGAACATCATCCTCCATGCCGATCATGTGAGAAAAGCATCTGCTGGGGTTGAGCGTAGCAGCGCTTTTGAGGATACTGTGACAACATTAATGGCAGCAACGGGTTTTGATAGAGAAACAAGTGAATCATTTATAGCTGAGTTTTGTGAACACTCTTTAAAACTGATTAGCAGCATTAAAAAGTACCTCCAAGAAAATAACCCCAAAGACGCAGGATTACTGTTGCATCGGTTAAAAGGGTCTTCAGGAAACGTAAGAGCTAAGGAGATCGCTATGCTAGCCTTAAAAGCTGAAGAAGCCCTACGTTTAGAGGATAGCAGAACTCTTGATAGGTTGCTTCAGAGTATAGAAAATTCACTCGATGGTTTAATGTGAAGAGTCAGGAGGGAAATGAGATCATGAAAAGTAATATTATTATTATTGATGACTCTCCTATCGACAGAAGATTTATCCGTATGATTCTGGAAAATAGGCTCTCGAATATTACCATTTTTGAAGCGGAAGACGGGCTTAATATTAATGAAAAGCTTAAGCATAACAAGATCCACATGTGCATTTTGGATATCATGATGCCTATTAAGGATGGCTTTCAGGTATTAATGGATATGAAGCAAGATGCCTATACAATGGATATACCTGTTATTGTTTGTACAGGAATCGAAGATAAACAAGCTATCGAAAAGGCATTAACGCTTGGCGCCTATGATTATTTTTCAAAGCCATTAAGTGAAGAAATCATAAAAACTTCGTTGCCCTTGAAGGTCAAAAATGCCATAGAACTTATGAAAAGAAACATAGAAATATCATATTTGAGTTATCACGATTTTCTAACGGAGCTTTATAATCGAAGATTCTGTGAAGAAGAAATTAAACGCTTGAATACTATAAACAATCTTCCTATTTCCATAATTGTCGGAGACATTAATGGGTTAAAGTTTATCAACGATATGTTCGGGCATGATGAGGGAGATAAACTGTTAAAGATAGCAGCATCAGCCATACAAAGTGCATGTCGAATGGATGATATAGTTGCCCGTTGGGGAGGGGATGAATTTATCATTCTACTGCCAAAAACTAAAAAAGAAGAAGCAGAGGAAGTAGTTGATCGAATAAAGCAGTTATATTCAGCGGATCAGGTGAACGGTATTCACGTCAGTATATCCTTTGGTTGTGATACTAAGCAAACAAATGATGTCGAGATGACAACAGTCTTTAAAAACGCCGAAGATGATATGTATCGAAATAAGACCTGTGAAAATGAAAGTGTTCGCAGCAATATGATTAATACGATCATCAATACACTCCATGAAAAGAATCCGAGAGAAGAAATGCATTCGAAAAGAGTAAGTGAGCTGTGCCAAGCAATAGGAAATGAGCTTAGTTTGTCTGATATCGAAATAAGAATGCTCAAAGTGGGAGGTCTTCTACATGATATAGGTAAAATAGCAATTGAAGAACGCATTCTTAATAAACGAGAGGAACCTACAGATCAGGAATGGAACGAAATAAAGCGTCATCCGGAGATAGGCTATCGAATATTGAGTTCATCTCATGAAATGCAAGAGTTAGCAGACTATATATTAGCACATCATGAAAAATGGGATGGGACGGGTTATCCTAAAGGTTTAAAAGGTGAAGCTATTCCAAGAATTGCAAGGATCATTGCGATTGCGGATAGTTACGACGTCATGACCAACGAACGACCCTACCGGAAAGCTTTAAGTGAAGAAATAGTTATTAATGAAATTTGTAAAAACGCTGGCAGGCAGTTTGATCCTGAAATAGCAAAAGTATTTGTTGAAAAGGTATTGGTTAAACCATGGCATCAAATGGGAAACTAATAGTTAATACATATCTCAAAAGAAAGAACATTTGTTATCATTGAAGGATAACAAATGTTCTTATACTGAAACTATATTCTGGCGATTGTTTCTGACCAGATCGTTGCATCGGTGTTTCTCTATACAATACTTCACACTGATAACTTTTCAATAGGACTAGCGCTTGCGCATCCCACCGCCACCAAATATCAAGAAGATATCAAGAATAAAAGTAAATAGATTGACAAAATCTAAAAAAATACTCAGAGTAACTAAAACTGCATTGTCAGCCGTGCTATATTTCGCACGTTGAAAATCAAGTGCTGTCATCAAACTGAAAAGAACAGCCCCGCCCAAGCCAATCAGTAATCCGAAAGGACTTAGAAAACTACTGAAAAACACAGAGAGAATCATAATCCCTAACAAAACTAATAAACCAATGAAGAGTACTTTAGCCATACTGCTCAAATTACGCTTTGTCATAAGCCCATATGCGCCAAAAGCGGCAAAGACAATAAATGTCACCAGTGCTGCTTGACCAAGGACTGCAAGTCCGGCAGAAGTCGAAGTAAGTGACTGAACGAGAGGTCCAAGTACGACTCCGGCGCAAGCAGCAAAGACCAAGGCTAGACCACCTGTTAATCCAGCAGCCGGCTCAGCTCCGCGTGCCAAAGCACGTCGGTTCATCACAGGAATAGTAAACAATAAAACAAACTCCAGAATCACTGCCAGTATAAAATAGCTCGGAGGCACGAGAAAAGCTCCAGCTGCCAAGGCAAGGAACATGAAAGACAACAGCCCCATTATTTGAGTCAAAGAAACTGTTTTAGACTTTCTTAAATCAACTATGGAAGGGTTGCGATAATAACGGGAAGAATTTTCAGAAGGCAACATCCTCTTTCACCTCTCTTATTCAAATTTAAGATGACCATTTTCTATATCTATATTTTATCATTAATTAACTATCTTTCCTAATGGATATTATAAACTTAACAAAACCTTAAGATTCTTATAATAGTTTACTCCCGTTATCCTGCATGCTGGGCACGTGTTCGGAGGAAAGCCACTTGTGTTCGATGAGATGGCTCTGATAAGATTGTCTAAAGAAGCTTGAAGTTCAATAGTATAATGAGGGCTAAAAAGGCAAAAAAGTTCGTAAAGAAACAATCTAATGAGCAGGATATTCGTCAGTTAAGGAGAATTACACTTAGGTTAGAGAGGGTTGTGTCAAAGATACTAAAACTAACTTGCCTGTCATGACGCTTTGTTCATGACGGTTAAAGGTTGAGGCAGACGAGAGGAGGGCTAGAAATGGAAGAACGTCTGGTTGCTCCCCAAGAACAACCTACAGATAATGAAGGAGAAGCACTCCGACCAAATCGTATGGGTGATTATATTGGGCAGAGGAAAATCAAAGATAATTTGAGTATTTTTATTCAAGCAGCTTCTACCCGTGGAGAAGCGCTGGATCATGTCTTATTATATGGCCCGCCCGGTCTAGGAAAAACGACGCTCGCGAATATTATTGCTGCAGAAATGGGTGTCAGTATTCGAACCACTTCTGGTCCGGCAATTGAACGACCAGGAGATCTAGCTGCTATACTTACGGCCCTAGAGCCTCGGGATGTACTTTTTATCGATGAAATCCATCGTCTGAACTGTACGACGGAGGAAATTCTTTATTCAGCTATGGAAGATGGGTGTCTTGACATCGTGATCGGAAAAGGTCCAAGTGCCCGTTCCATTCGATTGTCCTTGCCTCCGTTTACGTTGGTAGGGGCCACAACTCGTGCCGGACAGTTAACCTCTCCATTGCGTGATCGTTTCGGAGTCATTAGTCGTCTCGAATTCTATGACGTTAAGGATTTAAAAGAAATTGTCCTTCGAGCAGCGGGTATTTTGAGATTGGATATAACTGACGATGGTGCCGA
>OMOF01000005.1 GCA_900290375.1 Candidatus Desulfosporosinus infrequens | reverse complement strand
GAAGAGCAAAGTGCCTTGGGATTGTCGCTATATTTTGCATCTCAGAGGGTTATTAATATATATTCTGGTAAATAATAGGGATAGAGGATTAAAACGAGAAATTGCGTTTTTCTTGGATAGTGATATAATTAACTATCTTATTTTTACAAACATAGTTGAGAAATGAGGGAACTTCTTATTGAAAACGCTAAAAATTCCAGAAGCGACAATTATTCGACTTTCAGTTTATTCACGTCATCTGACTGAAGTTGATCGGAAAGGAATTATTACCACCTCCTCGGGAGATATTGCTGATGGAGTTGGCGTTAGTCCTGCCCAAGTACGGAAGGATTTGGCCTACTTTGGAGAGTTTGGAACAAGGGGTGTTGGGTATAATGTTAAGGATCTCCGTCAACATATTCTGAGGATTCTTGGCTTAAGTGTTGATTGGAGCGTTACCTTAGTTGGGGCTGGAAACTTAGGGTTGGCTTTAAGTTCTTATAAAGGATTTAGCGAACGAGGTTTTATTATTACCAGTATTTTCGACTCAGATCCCGCTAAGGTGGGAACCTTGATCGAGGGCGTTGAAATTCTACCTATAGAGCAATTAGAAGTAGTGGTGAAACAAAACCACACGCAGATCGGTATTGTCGCTGTGCCTGCGGTTGTGGCCCAAGATATTGCGGATCAATTGATTAAAGCCGGCGTACAAGCTATCCTGAACTTTGCTCCAGTAGTTTTAAATGTTCCTCCGGAGATTGAATTGCGCAATGTTGACCTTGTGGTCAACCTAGAAGTCTTAACATTTAATGTGGGCGCTCAGTGGTTTTAAAGGAAGAACTAACATGCAAGTAGGGACGGTTCTTGGTTGCATTTAGTGCAAGGAGGGACGGTTCTTAGTTGCATGGGCGCTACACCGTGAGGAGTGTAGAACCGTTAATTCAATGTTCTGTGATTGTACTGTTGTATATTAAGGGGTGTCTGTCGTATAATAGCACCATAAGAAGTGTATCTAGGGTTCCGCCGCGAGGGTCTGGACCGAGCGATACTGGTTGGATGGTACCAACTACACCGTGTGGGAAAAAAGCCCCGTGGCAAGTTCTTTAGAACTTGGCATGGGGCTTTTTAGGTGCGTTAAAGAAAGAGGAGGAGACAGCATGAATAAAAACCAGGGGAAGAAGATAACCGTGTACGATACTACGTTGCGAGATGGGGCTCAAGGAGAAGGAATTCATTTTTCAACGCAAGATAAGTTGAGTTACGTGAAACGGATTGAAGAGATGGGGAGTCTTTATGTGGAAGCAGGTTGGCCGGGTGCCAATCCACGAGACGAGGAGCTTTTCCAGCTAGTGCACGAGTTACACCCTCCTCTGGCGCGCATCGCGGCGTTTGGAAGTACATGTAAAGTCAATGAGTCTCCAGAAAATAGTAATATTTTACTTAATCTCCTCGCTTCTAAAGCTAAAACAATTACGATCTTCGGGAAGTCATGGGACCTGCATGTTCGTGATGTCCTGCGGACTACCAATGAGGAAAACCTCCGTTTGATTCGGGATTCAGTTTCTTTCCTGGTGTCACAAGGACGAGAAGTTTTCTTTGATAGCGAGCATTTTTTTGATGGATTTAAAGAAAATCCGGATTATGCGTTGAAGGCTGTCGCTGCTGCCCTAGAGGCCGGGGCGTCGATGGCTATTTTATGCGATACCAATGGAGGGTGCTTACCCGGAGAAATCACCGAAGGAGTCAGGGCCGTCATGCAGGCCTTTTCACCCCAAGAACTGGGAATCCATGTCCACAATGATGGTGGACTGGCTGTGGCCAATTCCTATGTTGCGGTGCAAGCTGGGGTGACTCAGGTTCAAGGGACCTGGAATGGGTTTGGGGAACGGTGTGGCAACGCTAATTTAAGTACTCTCATTCCCTTATTGCAGCTCAAAGGGGGATATGCAGTAGTTTCTGATTCGGCGTTGCTAAAGATCACCTCCTTTTCGCGCTACGTTGCAGAGCTTACCAACGCGCCCTTTGATGATAAACAGCCGTATGTGGGGCGCAGTGCTTTTGCGCATAAAGCAGGCATGCACGTTGATGCAATTCTCAAAAACCAACGTTCCTTTGAACATATGGATCCCGCTGGGGTTGGCAATGAGCGACGTATTTTAATCTCAGACCAGGCTGGAAAGGCCAATATTTTGGATCGCCTGCGGCGTTTTGAACCGACAATTAGTAAAGATGACCCACGAGTTGAGAAGACAATGGTTGAAATCAAAACGTTGGAACATAGTGGGTTTCAATTTGAAGCAGCAGAAGGAAGCCTCGATCTATTACTTCTGAAGATGCTTGGGAAATTTCCTGCTCCACCATTTGAAGTTTTAGATTATCATGTTTGGAGTGACCCCTTGCGCGGGGAACTCGATTCCGTTGCTGTGGTCAAAGTTAAAGTAGGTCAAGAGACCGTGCACATAGCCTCGGAAGGTAACGGCCCCGTGAATGCCTTGGATACCGCTTTGAGACAAGCTCTTGTAGGTTTCTTCCCGATTTTGGGGGAAAGTGAGCTAGTGGATTATAAGGTGAGGGTTTTGGATGGGGCGCGTGGAACAGAGGCCATTGTGCGCGTGATTATCGATACTCGCCTGGAACAGGATGTTTGGGGGACAATTGGGGTATCCAATAATATCCTGAAGGCAAGTACACAGGCTTTGCTTGATGCAATCAATTGGACGATTTGGAGGGGGAGGGCCCGCGAGACATTAGTTTAGCTTTGAGCTCGTCGTGAGGATCAAGTGTCCAGTCAGAGAAAATGCAGAAGAGGCGTAAGCTTTTTCTGCATTTTTTTGTCTATTCCCTCTATGCGCTGTTTTCAAGGTTAGAGCACCGCCATGGATGGCGAGGTGCCGCTCTGCCAATTCTGCGGGGGCCCCCCGTCTATACAACAGCAGACTCCCAAGTTTTAAGCCGCAATTCCATGAGACAACTTATAAAAGTATATGGAAGTTGGCTGTAGGTTTTTTATAGAGAGAAATAGAACACTGTCGAACTTGCGTAGTAATGTGGAAGATGCTACACTTACATGTAGTCACTGTCAAGACTAATGGATCATAGCAAAAATATAAGAGATGGAAGGGGAAAAACTATGGCGGTTGGGCGAAATTCCTCGGGGTCAGGAAGAACTGTATTGCTCATTCTGATCGGCGCTGCACTGGGGACTTTGGTTGGATTTGGCTTGGAAAAATACGGTATTTTTGCACCGTTTTTGCGGCCAGCCGTTATTGATGTACCTTCCCATACTTACTTGGATTTCTTTTTTTTCTCCCTTTCCTTTGGTTTTCGCTTGAGTATTACCATCGCGACGATTTTGGGAGCACTTGGAGGATATTTTTTGTCAAGGAAGTGGTAATATGCTCGTACTTGCTTCTTCGTCTCCTCGGAGGGCTATGCTGCTTCGCGACGGAGGGTACACCTTTCAAACGGTTAAGTCTTCTGTTTCAGAAGTGTTGTCAGAAGGGGTGCCGCCAGAGATCGGAGTTAGACATTTGGCTGAACGCAAAGCTCGAGCGGGTTTAGCTCACTGGTTAGATCTGGGCGGGGACATTCAGGATGTTGTGCTGGGGGCGGACACGATGGTGGTCCTTGGTGCCCGTATTTTAGGGAAACCGACCACACCCACGGAAGCGGAAGAAATGCTGCAGAGTTTAAGCGGCAGAACACATGTCGTTTTAACCGGCGTGGCGTTGATTTCCGGATCGGGAAGATTGGAAGCGGACGTGGTAAAAACCGTTGTGCATTTTCGTCAACTTTTAACGGCTGAAATCAAGGCGTATGTAGTCGGTGGGGAACCGATGGACAAGGCCGGAGCCTACGGAATTCAGGGGGAAGCAGGGAAATTTGTCGCGTCCTTTGAGGGATCACTGACAAATGTCATTGGCTTACCGATGGAATATCTCTTGGAACATCTTAGGGCGTGGGGGATTGAACAGACAAATATCGCCTCACGCGAGGTGGAAGATGGATTATCGGCGTTTGAAGGATTTACCAGAAGAACTTCTGCCACGTGAGCGGCTCTACCAATTCGGCCCTGAAGCATTATCTAACCGCGAAATCTTGGCGATCTTGCTCCGTACTGGTATCAAAGGAGAAAACGTTTTGACGTTGGCAGAACGCATTTTGGTCGAAGTCGGTGGGCTTGCGGGGTTAGGAAAGCTGACGGTTCATGAGTTAGCCCAAATACATGGCTTAGGGAAAGCAAAATCGGCAGAAATAAAGGCCGCTCTGGAATTGGGGCGTCGTTCAGTTTCAGTCGATCCGATGTCCAGACCTGTGGTCAATTCTCCGCAAGATGTGGCGCACATAGTGATGGAAGAAATGCGGTTTCTTGATCGTGAGCACTTCCGCGTTGTTTCTCTATCGACGAAGAATCATGTACTGGGGATCAGTCCCGTCTCAATCGGTTCGCTCAACTCATCCTTGGTTCATCCGCGGGAGTGTTTTAAAGAAGCGATAAGGCGTAATTCAAACGCGATCATTTTATTGCACAATCATCCCAGCGGTGATCCAACTCCGAGCCAGGAGGATATTGAGGTCACGCGTCGTTTGGCAGACGGGGGAAAGATTCTCGGCATTGAAGTACTTGACCACGTGATCATTGGAGATAACCGATTTATCAGTTTAAAGGAACGTGGTATCTTATAGATTTTGGAAGGAGTTTTAGCAAACCATGTTTAATTTTTTCAGCAGGGACTTAGGAATTGATTTGGGAACTGCAAATACATTGGTTCATGTTAAGGGAAGAGGAATTGTTGTACGAGAGCCCTCCGTAGTGGCGATGGATATAACGACTAAGACCCCTCTGGCTGTCGGCGACAAAGCTAAGGAAATGATCGGTCGGACTCCTAGTAACATCGTAGCAATTCGCCCCTTGAAAGATGGGGTTATTTCTGATTTTAACGTGACACAAAAAATGTTGAAATATTTTATTAGTCGTGCCTTAGGGACAGAGCACCCTTTTATACGTCCACGGGTGGTTATTTGTGTGCCTTCAGGCGTCACTCCGGTTGAGGAACGAGCGGTTAAAGAAGCGGCTATGGCAGCTGGTGCGAAAGACCCGATTATTTTGGAAGAGCCCATGGCCGCTGCCATCGGTGCAGGTCTCCCAGTCAGTGAACCGACCGGCAATATGATCGTAGACATTGGGGGCGGAACTACGGAAGTGGCTGTTATTTCCTTGGGTGGGATCGTAACAAGTCGTTCTATCCGTGTGGCCGGAGATGAAATGGATGATGCTATTGTAGCGCATATTAAGAGACGTTATAATTTAATGATCGGTTATCGCACTGCAGAAGCACTCAAATTTGAAATCGGGTTTGCGTATAAGGCAGAACCCGGTATGTTCACGGTGCGTGGACGAGATTTATTAACCGGCCTCCCTAAAACTGTCGAAGTGACCTCAGAAGAAATTCAAGAGGCTCTGCAAGAACCGGTTATGGCCATCGTCGATGCTGTGAAATCGTGTTTAGAGAAAACTCCGCCGGAATTGTCTTCAGACATTATGGATCGAGGCATTATGATGGCAGGTGGTGGTTCTTTACTCCGTAATTTAGATAGACTTATCTCGGATGAAACGGGGATTGCGGTGCACTTGGCGGAGGACCCTCTATCATGTGTCGTGATAGGGACTGGTCATGTTCTAGAACATTCAGATATCCTTCGTAAAATTGCCGCCTCGCAAAAGAGTTAAGAGCGGGGAGGAATAATGGTGGGGAAAAGAGTTAATGTAACGGGAATTGCGGTTCTCGTTTTCTTTCTGTTATTAGGCGTACTTATTAGTATCCGTTTAACGGGATTAGGTAGTAATTTTCCAAATCCCATTGGAGGAACCTTACAACGCGTTTTAAGTCCGATCGAAAAGCTGATTCTTCAGATGGGGAATGGAATTCGGGATAATACAAAGGTATTGTGGGACTTCCGAGGGGTCCAGATTGAAAATGAAGCTCTTCAAAAGAAAGTGGATCAGCTAACCGGGGATAATTTGAAACTGAAAGAACAAGTTTTAGCCGGTATGCGTTACACAGCACTTGATCAAGGGCAGTTTCGCAGCCCCTCTCTGGAAAAGTTTGACAAAATAGGGGCTAGTGTTATTAACCGGAACCCGACTACTTGGTATCGAACCTTGACTTTGAACCGAGGCAGCAACGATGGAGTTGCAGCGAATGACCCAGTCATCGGCGCTTTGGGGCTGGTGGGAAAGATTGTTTCCGTCTCATCGAATACCTCTGAAGTTTTGATGATTCTTGACGGGGAAGGGCAAGTAAGCGCACTGGTACGTGGCAGCACGGGCGATGGGACTTTCGGAATTGTGCAAGGAACCTATAAGCGCGGGTCACGCCTAACTCCAGAAGGGAATTTACAAATGCTCTTTCGCAGAGAGGATAATGTCAATGCTGGAGACCTAGTGTTTACTTCCGGTGACGGTGGGGTTTACCCTAAAGATGTTCCGATTGGGAAAGTAAAGGAAATTCAGCTTGACCCTTCGGGTTTGCTTAAAACCGCTTATATTGAACCACTGGTCGATTTTGATTCCCTCGAAGAGGCTTATATCGTTAAAACAGTGGGGGGGAAATAATGCGCTATGTTTTGCTCACGGTGATGTTTCTGCTGAGTCTTATTTTGCCAGGAACAGTCTTTCATTTTTGGGCTTGGTCAGGAATCAAACCGGATTTACTCATGCTCTTAACGATCTATATGGCCATGCATCGACGGTTGCGTGCCAGTGTGTTATGGGGGCTGGGCGCAGGTTTATTAGAAGACTTATATTTGGGACGGTATATTGGCATGTATACGCTTACCCTCGCAGTGGTCGCCTATTTGAGTTATTGGCTTGCCGAGCGCTGGTATCGAGATAATTTCCTTTTGACAACTTTTATGGTGTTTATCGTCACCGTAGCAGGGCAAGTCGTGGTCGCCTTTCTGAGCCTGGGAGCCGGGCTTCATTGGTCTTTAGGGGATATTGGTCAGTTAGTTATTGGAGTTGCTCTCTATAATGCTATTCTAGTTCCGGTAACCTACCCGTTAATTCACAGGTCCTTCCTGCACGGTTGGCTGCGGTATCGGCCCCGCTATGAACGGTAAGGAGGTTTTGCAAGTTGGAAGATAACGAACGAAAACCATATGTTCATCGTCTCTGGGGGTTAAGTGTTGTAGTGGTGCTCGTTTTTTTGATTCTGGGCTATAACCTTTGGCGTCTACAAATCTCTCAAGGTTCTTATTTTGCTGCCAAGGCGCAGGGAAACGCTTTGCAACTTGTCAAGGTTCCTGCTACAAGGGGGGATATTGTCGACAAAAACGGCAAGATTTTAGTGACGAGTGTTCCTGAGTTCGCTCTCAACTTGGACTGGTTGGATTTACAACAGTCGAAAACTAGTAACTGGAAAGATGTTGTCCGGCGCTTAGCGGGTTTTATTAAATCGTACTGGCCCAATCCTAATGAGTCGGTTGAATCAATCACTGAAGATATCCTAGTTAATATTCAGAATCATCAATGGGAGCGCTATCGCCCGGTAATGATCCTAGAGCATGTCCCTCAAAATCTCCAGGCCGTCATTGCTGAGCACCAGGACGAGCTGCCGGGAGTGAGTGTAGACCCTGTCCCGGTCCGAGCTTATCCTCAAAAAGTGTTGGGCGGCCAGCTCCTTGGGTATGTCCGTGAGATAGCAGATACGGAAATAGCCCAGTTTAATCAAAATCCGGATGCGCAAAAAGCTGGTTTTGAGTATGCTCAGGGGGATATGGTTGGCAAGATGGGGGTAGAAAAATCCTATGATTTCTGGTTGCGTGGTAAAGAGGGCATACAACAAGTTGAAGTAGACAATAGTGCCCATCCAGTATCCAAACAGGTGGTCCAAGCACCAGAAGCGGGCAAGACGGTCCAACTGACGATCGACGCGGATCTACAAAAAACCGTAGAAGATAGTCTCGATCAAGTCATTGCTAATGTGCAAATGCATACCAATCCCAATGCCAAGTCTGGCGCCGC
>OMOF01000511.1 GCA_900290375.1 Candidatus Desulfosporosinus infrequens | reverse complement strand
TACGTGTGCTTGTTCGCGATGTACTGCATGTTCATGGTTCCTGCCGCGTTCCTCTTTGAATCCCCGACCATATACAGATTGTTTTGGCTTTTAGTTGGTTCTGGTAGAGCTGAGCCGTTTACAGTTATGGTGGTCATCCGATCACTTCACAATATAGCACTTCATTTAAATACGCGTGTTCACCATAATATTTTAATGCCCCTTCATTATAAGCTCTCGCTGCTGCTTCTTTTGTAGCAAAACGTCCTAAATAAAGTCCTCTTACACTTGCCATCCATTTTCCCCTAGCCTTATCATAACTGACTCCCTTATAACCACTGGTGTTCCTAGTCTTTATAAAGGATTTCTGGTGAGTAGTTTTCATTTTTTGTATCGTTTCTTCTAAATGAGTTTTACCATTATTAATATCCGATAATTTTTTCTTTGTCTCCGTAGAACGATGTTTACCGAGCCAATAATTTAATGGAAATTCCTTTCTTATTTCAGATAGTTTTAATTTATGTTCTTCAGTAAGTTTTTCACCTTTATTCCATGCCCGCCTCCCCTTGCTTGATTCAGACATTTTCAGTATTGTTTCCCTTGAGCGCTGCTTCCCTTGCCAATACCTAACGGGATTTTCTTTCTTTGCTTCTGACATCTTCTTCCTTGATTCTTCCGTATGCCTTGTTCCCTTTTTAGCTTCGGCTATCTTCTTTCGGGTTTCCTCAATAGGTTTTCCGCCTTTTCCACCAAAAGTATAATTATACCCAAAACTATCGTTATAGGTTTTGTAGGTCTTAATATATTGAATCTCTTTATCATCTGATTTGCTTTCTTCGCATTCCTCCAAAATTCTCAATTCAAATTTATTCTCACCATATTCATCGAACTCTTTCTGCAAACGATTGTTTATGTGGCAACCTTTTCTCAAAGCATAAATATGCCCCCATTTCCACCTTCTTTCTATATCTAAAGACTGTCCAATATACATTTTCCCATTAACTTTATTCGTGATGGCATAAATACCTATCATCCACTATCACCCTTTCCTTTGCACAAAAAAGATACCGACAGTTCAAAATACTGCCGATATCTCTGTGTGGTTCTGTATTTAATTTGAAGTCTTAGAGTGGATAATTATATGCACTCGGATAGCCAATATGGTTCCCGATTCTGTCTGATTCATTGACATTGTACGAGTACATTGTTCTGGCCAAAGTTCGTCCATCGAGTTGCAACGTGACGTTGATCGGCTGCGTTGAAGGGGAACCACTGCCACTACCGCCGGAAGAATTACTGTTGCTGCCCATCATGCTGCCGAGTTGACTTAGAGGGATAACGGCTTCCGGTTCTCCACCCTCCGCGATTACCGCGAGTGTTGGGCCTGTTGCAATACCCCCTGTCGCAAGTCCCACAGGCGCAAGCGCGGTTGGCGCTGCCGCCGCCACAACCGATCCTATGGAGGAGGCCATACCACTCAAAGCCGCACCTGCTGATTCAATCGTGGTGCTTATTGCGGTGCCGATCCCAGACAAGCCAATCCCTGCCAGGGCAGATGCAACCCCCGCGATTGAGCTTCTTAGAGTGGCAAACGTTCCAATGATACCTTCTACAATGGGGCTTATTCCGTCCATCGCCAACAACCTTACGATGACTGGAGCCGCAGCAAACGCCGCAAGTTCAGCCTCGGCAACAGCTATACC
>OMOF01000231.1 GCA_900290375.1 Candidatus Desulfosporosinus infrequens | reverse complement strand
ATTATTCAAAGAGGTTTATATATAATTTGCAGTGGTGATTTAGCAAAGTGATATGGAGGGTACAGAAATGGGTAAAGCTTTGATTATCGGCGCTGGCGGAGTTGCCAGTGTAGCTATTCATAAATGTTGTCAGAATCCTGATGTATTTGAAGAAATTTGTATCGCCAGCAGAACTGTCGAAAAATGTGAGGCTATCAAAAAAAAATTGACCGGAAGTCGCACGATAATTCATACTGCACAGCTTGATGCGGATAATACCGACATGGTCATCGACTTGATCAAGAGCTTTAGGCCAGATATTGTCATTAACCTGGCGCTTCCTTATCAGGACCTGACCATTATGGATGCCTGCCTAGCTACTGGCGTTGATTATTTAGATACTGCGAATTATGAACCACCGGAAATTGCTAAGTTTGAATACAAATGGCAGTGGGCGTATCGTGAGAAATTTGCTCAGGCAGGTTTAACCGCGCTGTTAGGAAGCGGTTTTGACCCTGGGGTTACTGGCGTCTTTTGTGCCTATGCCCAGAAACATTATTTCGATGAAATCTATTCGATTGATATTGTGGATGCCAACGCAGGCGATCATGGCTATCCTTTCGCCACGAATTTTAACCCTGAAATTAATATTCGCGAAATTACCGCCAACGGAAGGTACTACGAAAACGGGGCCTGGATCGAAACTGAACCTCTCGCTTGGAAAAAAGTTTATGATCTTCCAGAGATAGGTCCCAAAAACATTTATCTGATGTACCATGAAGAACTAGAGTCCCTTGCCCTTCATATCAAGGGAATTAAGCGGATAAGATTTTGGATGACTTTTTCTGATAATTATCTTAATCATTTACGGGTTCTCGAAAATATTGGCATGACTTCGATTGAACCCATTGATTTTGAGGGGCAACAGATCATTCCATTGCATTTTTTAAAGGCGGTGCTTCCCGATCCCGCTTCCCTCGGGCCAAGAACTAAAGGAAAGACGAACATCGGTTGTATTATGCAAGGAATTAAAGACGGTAAGCCTAAAACCTATTATGTATACAATATTTGTGACCATCAAGAATGTTATGCCGAGGTTGGGTCGCAGGCCATCTCTTATACAACTGGGGTCCCGGCCATGATTGGGGCCATGTTGATGCTTAAAGGAGTTTGGAAAAAACCTGGTGTCTTCAATGTTGAAGAATTTGATCCCGATCCATTCATGGAAGCGTTAACTGAATGTGGTCTGCCGTGGCAAGAAAGTTTCTCACCAACTCTTCTTGATTGAGGGATATTAAGATAATCGATGCAGGAGGGTCTGGCGAATCTCCTGATCCATACAGACTTGGTGGTCTAAGTTGCAGGGGAAAGGCTTGTATTTTATGACATGGCCCACTATACTATGGTGAAGAACACTATCTAATTATTCAATCCGTTGGTGAGGTATTTTATGAATGATTTAGCTGATTACAAAAGAACAAATAATAAGAAATATGTCAAGGATTTTCTGGAAGGAATTTTCGATGTCATAGAGACGGATTATCCGGATAAATATTTTATGATGTTAGAAGATCATACAGGGATAACAACCTTGATTTCGAATGAAGAATGGATAGATATCTTGACAAAATCCAGAAATTCTTACAGTTGTCATATTAAACAGATTAATTTATCAAAGAAACATCCTGGTAAACTCGTTCAGCTAAAGTAAAGTGAAGAACCGAAGGAACTCCACTTCAATAAGTGGTTGTATTAGCGATTGAATCGAAGAAATTAATTGTCTATTTTGTCATGCATTCATATTTTAGGGTTCAGGCTATGCTCAGGTGCAGTCTGAACCCTTTTGATTTGTTAATAAACAAACTTTTCAGCAATTATTATCCTAAAATCCCGCATTTTTTTATACCTACAAGGAAAAACGCTGTAAATACGCCTTAGGGAATTCTGAACGGGGAACCACAGATTAACACAGATTTCACAGATTAAGAAGGATTAAGTATAGAAAAATGGCGAATATGGGAGTCGATGAAGAAACGATAATTATCAATTATCTCAAATCTATAGGATTAAATCGAGCTTTTATCAACTTTGGCGAATATCAATTGCGTTACAAGCGATTTATATTTTAGAGCTAAAAATGTATTTTTTAAATCTGTATCTGTGTAATCTGTGTAATCTGTGGTTTATTAACTGAGTACCTGCGCAATTCAATTTGTAGGTATAATTTTTATACCTACAAAAACACCAAAATGTCTGTAAAATCAGGGTTTGTTAATGTAGGTATATTCTTTCACGGGAATCAAGGTTATTATATATTGAAGTATATTTCAAGTTTGTTCTCATTTAATTTCCTAAACTATGGTAATGGTGTTAAAATAGTGTACAAAAGGAGGGAGATTTCTATGAAAATCGCCATCGTATATTACAGCAAGACCGGTAATACTAAAAAGGTAGCGGATCTCATTGCGGAGGGAGCTAACAAAACTGGTAAAGTAGAAGTAAAATGTATGTCTATTGAAGAGATCGATAATGAATTCCTAGTTGAGGCCAAAGCAGTTATCTTCGGTTCCCCAACGATCGCGGGCACATTTGCCTGGCAATTAAAACAATGGTTGGATACCACTAAAAATGTTGGCGGAAAACTTGGCGCTGTTTTTGCGACTGCTAATTATGTTGGTGGGGGAGCAGAGGTAGCGGAGTTAGCATTGATTGCAGAGTTGTTGGTAAAAGGAATGTTGGTATATTCTTCGGGTGCGGCCGAGGGACAACCCTTTATTCACTATGGTGCTGTGTGCATTCAAGATGGAGATGAAGGTCAGAAAGAAAGGGCAAGAATATTTGGGGAAAGAATCGCTAAAAAAGCGGTGGAACTTTTCACCTAAACTGGACTTAATCAATTCCGAGACACCCACTTCTTTAAGTGGGTGTTCCTTATTCTACTTCGGTGACGATAGTCTTCAGTGGAGAGTATCGCCGAAGCCGTGATCCCTAAAGGAATACCTACCGGCGTAGGATAGAGTATCGACGAGCCGGCTTTCCCAATAGGAACACTTGGCGGCGAAGGAGGTAGAATCCATCCTACGGCGCGATAGTATTCGTTAAGGGTTCAGCTTTAGCGTAAGCGAGTTCACTCGTCTTTATCCTGCAGTGTTTATGCAAGATCGGGGAAACTATGACTTTTACACAACTAAGGAGATGAGGATAATGAAGAAGGTCATTATGTTTACCAACCAAACCTGACCTTATTGTACGGCGGCGAAAGAGTTTCTCTCGCAAAACAAAATTCACTTTGAAGAGAAGAACATTAGTCTTGATTCTCAAGCCAGGATGGAGCTACAACGCAGACAAATTAGTGGGGTTCCTGCTTTTTTGATTGGAGAAGACGTTGTCGTGGGTTTAGATAAAGAGAAGATCCTGAAATTAGTTGATCACCGTGTCATTCAATGTGAAAAATGCTCCCAAAAAATGCGAGTGCCAATAAAAAAAGGTACAATTCAAGTTACCTGCTCAAAGTGTGCTCAGGTTTTTAATGTTCAGACACAGAGATAAGGCATATGAAAGAAAATAACTAGTCAAAGATGTCAAGGATCTTTTGTGTCAGATAAAGAAAACTTGGCTAGCGCCAAGCCGCAGCGCTGGCGGTCGCCTTAGTTGCACTTATGCTTCCAGAAAGTATACAACTTTAGTTATACTTTCTGACTAGTGCAAGGAGGTATTTCTCCAGAGGTCAGACGACAGAGGCCTGAGATCAGAAAGGGAATACCCCAATCTGACATATCCGGCTTCTGACCTCCGAGTTTAGGTGAACATACCGACGCGGTATGACGCGAAATTGACTGGCAGATTGACTGGTCATTTACTTGAATGTGCCTATAAGTTGAGTGAACCAGAGATAGGAACCTTAGTCGGTACGCGCCGGATGAAGGTTCCCTTTTGTATTCTAGTCTATTTGGCGGTCCTAGTTTATAATGTAGTCATCGGAACATTTTCCACTGATCATCGACCTAAGGCGATTTATGGTTATAACAAGTTGTGATATTGAACAAACTCAAATCATAATCTGAAAAAAAGGAGGGTCTCTGATTTGATAATGACTGGAGCAGAGGCAATTATTGAATCCCTGAAGAATGAGAGTGTAGACGTGGTGTTTGGCTATCCCGGTGGAGCAGTGTTGACACTTTATGATGCTTTATACCAAGCAGACTTTAGACATATCTTGACAAAGCATGAACAAGGAGCGGTTCATGCAGCAGACGGCTATGCCAGGGCGACAGGAAAGGTCGGGGTGGTCATAGCCACCTCTGGCCCAGGAGCGGCTAATTTAGTGACTGGAATAGCCACAGCTTATATGGATTCTATACCTTTAGTTGCGATAACTGGTCAAGTGGCCGTTTCACTGATCGGTAGGGATTCCTTTCAAGAAGCAGATATTCGTGGTATCACGACCCCTATTACAAAACACAACTATTTGGTTAAGAAGGTTGAGGATTTACCCAGGGTTCTGAAAGAAGCCTTTTATATTGCCCGGACAGGTAGACCAGGACCAGTGGTTGTCGATGTAGCGAAAGATGTTTTTGCTGCTACGGTAGATTACCAATACCCGCAAGAGGTTAAGCTACGTGGTTATCATCCTTTGTTTGCAGGAAAGTCAGAAACGATCGATCAGGTCTTCGAGGAATTACGATTAGCTAAAAAACCTCTTATTTTTGTAGGAGGAGGCGTGAATCTTTCAAATTCGGCTGAGGCCCTGAGAACGTTAGTCGATCAGACTGGGTTCCCGGTCATTTCGTCCTTGATGGGTTTGGGTTGTCTGGCGTCTGATCACCCCCAGTTCTTAGGTATGGTCGGCATGCATGGGACGTACGCGGCTAATATGGCCACGACGGAATGTGATTTGCTCTTAGGAATCGGGGTGCGTTTTGATGATCGAGTCACTGGACTCCTGAGTGAATTTGCTAAGAAGGCCAAAGTTGTTCATTTTGACATTGATCCTGCTGAAATCAATAAAAACGTTATGTCACATCTGCGCGTTGTCGGAGATTTGAACTGGTCGATACCAGCCCTCTTGGAACGAATCAAAGACATCTCCGGTGAGTTAAAGGAGCAGGCTCGATCTTGGACCGAGCACGTGCTCACCTGGCAACGGGAACAGCCTTTAACTTACGAACAGGATACAGAACTTGTGATGCCCCAAGCGATTATTGAGAAAATCAGCCAGTTGACTCAGGGTGAGGCAGTAATTGTCACGGATGTTGGACAACACCAGATGTGGGTTGCTCAATATTACGGTTTTAAAAATTCTCGCTCGTTACTTACTTCAGGTGGGCTCGGTACGATGGGTTATGGCCTTCCCGCTGCCTTGGGCGCACAATGTGGTTTACCGGATAGACAGGTCATCCTATTTGTTGGTGATGGTGGAATTATGATGAATTGCCAGGAACTAGCGACGGCTGCTAATTATAATTTTCCGGTCAAAGTACTGATCTTTAATAATCAGACGTTAGGCATGGTCGCCCAGTGGCAAAGGATGTTTTACGGTGGACGCTATTCACATACTGGTCTCAAAGGAAATACCGATTTTGTAAAATTGGCCGAAGCGATGGGTGTCACAGGCTTAAGGGTAACTAAACCGGAAGAATTAGACAGAGTTCTTAAAGAAGCGTTGGCGACTCCTGGTCCTGTAGTGGTTGATATTCGAACCCCAGAAACGGTGGATCTCTTGCCGATGGTTCCGGCAGGTGCACGTTTGGATCAAATGATTTTGGGAGGTTCATAAGGTATGAAACATACACTCGCCGTTTTAGTAGAAAATAGACCGGGAGTTTTAACCCATATTTCTGGGCTTATTAGCCGCCGAGCCTTTAATATTGAAAGTATCGCCGCCGGGTACACGGAGGAACCGGATACTACCAGGATCACGATTGTAGTTGAAGGGAATGAGGTCGAGCAAGAACAAGTCGTTAACCAGTTGTCAAAATTAGTGGATGTCATCAAGATTTGTGATCTGACGGCAGTGGAGTCGATTCACCGTGAGTTAGCTTTAATTAAGGTTAAGGCAAGTGTTGAGACACGAGCAGATATCATCAATATTGTCGATATTTTCCGCGCAAAAATAGTCGATGTTAACCGAGAGACCATGGTTATCGAGCTTTCTGGTCATGAAACAAAGATAGATGCCCTATGTAAAATGTTAGAAGTTGATCATGGAATTATTGAAATTGTCCGAACGGGTAAGATTGCTCTCGCGCGAGGGCCAATCCCAGCCAAGGATCAGTGAGAAAAGATCTTAACGATTGTAGATTGTAAAAGAGGGAATGCGATGTATCCAATAAATTTAAATTATAAAATGCCTGCCGAATGGTTCGAGCATACACGTACCTTTATTGCTTGGCCTGTCCAAGCATCTATGTGTTATCCAGAGGATTTTGAAGCAGTTTGCCTTGGTTATGCCGAGATCATCGAGGCTATTGCCGAATTTGAACCCGTCACGGTTGTGATGAATCCTGTTGATGCGGATGAATCGGATCCGCTGCTCGCTCGTCTATTTAGAAACGACCGGATAGAATGCCTTACAATTAAACATGATGATGCCTGGCTACGGGATAACGGGCCGACGTTTCTAGTCGATGATCAAGGGGAAGTTGCTGGGGTCAATTGGCATTTTAATGCTTGGGGTGGAAAATATGCCCAGTGGGATTTAGATAATCTAGTGGCTCCTCAAATTCTTCAAGCTGTCGGGTTGAAACGGTTTGATGCTCCTCTGGTGATGGAAGGTGGTTCCCTCCATGTGGACGGAGAAGGCACGCTCTTAACCACGGAGGAGTGTCTCCTAAATCCCAATCGCAACCCGGAACTAACGAGAGAACAGATTGAAGCTGAGTTAAAGAAGTTCTTGAATATACGGAAAGTTGTTTGGCTGAAAAAAGGGTTAGACGGAGACGAGACAGATGGACATGTAGACAATATTGCCTGCTTTGCGGGTCCAGGTAAAATCCTGATCCAGGTTTGTGACGATCCTGAGGATGAAAATTACGCGATTACCCTTGAAAACTTGAAGATTCTTGGCAGAGAAACTGATGCTCTGGGAAGAAAATTTGAAATTATCTCTATCCAGCAGCCTCCGAAATTGTTCGATAAAGATACGCGCTTAACCTTGAGTTATCTAAACTTTTACTTTGTCAATGGGGGAATTATTTTGCCCATTTTCGGTGGTAACGCGGGAGGAACCGATCAGTTAGCAGGTCAAGCGTTGGCTAAGCTATTCCCTGAAAGACGGATTCGCACAGTTAATGGTATGGCGATCATCAGGGAGGGTGGGAATGTGCATTGCACAACCCAGCAGATGCCCGCGGGGTAAAAGGAAAGGGGACACACCTGCTGAAGTATTAGCAGTAATATTGAGACAGGAATGTCCCTAATTAACTGCGGAAGCCGGAGTTTGAAGCGGAGCCTTGGCGATGGATAAACTCCAGATAGTGATAATTTTTGGGAGGAGGAAGGGGTAAAAGTGAGAAATGTAAAAGTAGCGGCTACTCAGATGAGTTGTTCAGCTAGCATCGACGAAAACATTGCAAAAGCGGACACGTTAGTCAGAGATGCTGCCAGTAAGGGCGCTCAAATCATCTTATTGCAAGAGTTGTTTGAAACCCCATACTTCTGTCAAAAGGAAAAATCCGACTATTATGTCTATGCAACAGAATTGGAGCAAAATAAAGCTATCCAGCATTTTAAGCAAGTGGCAAAAGAGCTTCAGGTGGTTTTACCAATCAGCTTCTATGAGAAGAAAAACTATGCTCGCTATAATTCTCTGGCCGTCATCGATGCCGATGGCGACGTGCTGGGGAAGTATCGTAAGAGTCATATCCCTGATGGACCTGGATATGAGGAAAAGTTCTACTTTAACCCCGGTGATACAGGCTTTAAGGTCTGGAATACCCGGTACGCAAAAATCGGGGTTGGGGTTTGCTGGGATCAATGGTATCCGGAAGCCGCTCGATGTATGGCTCTAATGGGTGCTGAACTACTTTTTTATCCTACGGCCATCGGTTCAGAGCCCCAAGATGGGGCGATCGATTCCAAGGAGCATTGGCAGACCTGTATGTTAGGGCATGCTGCTGCAAATCTGATTCCAGTGGTTGCTTCGAACCGGATTGGGGTAGAGGAAGACGAAGATTCCCAGATTACCTTTTACGGGTCTTCCTTTATAGCTGGTCCGCAAGGGAACAAAGTTGCCGAAGCGGACCGCACGGAAGCTACGGTGCTGGTTGCCGAATTTGATTTGGAGCAACTAGAGATACAGCGACTCGAGTGGGGAATTTTCAGGGACCGTCGGCCTGATTTATATAGAATTATCTCATCCAATGATGGCGAGTTAACGATCTAGGAGACTAGTCAAGTTGGGTGCTAACTATGAAAAAGAGTTATTTTGATCTTTTGAAGATTAGCTTCTTGCAGGGGAATTTTAAACGAAATAATTTCAAAAATATAAAATAATGGGGGATTTTATGCTAAAAATCGGCTTTCTTGGTCCAGAAGGTACCTTTACTCAACGAGCTGCGTTAATGTATACAAGTCAGAATCGTGCTGAACTAGTTAGTCTGCCAAGCATTCGAGAGACGCTCTTAGCAGTACAACAGGGTGAACTGGATTTGGCTGTTATTCCTTTTGAAAACTCTTTAGAAGGTTCAGTCAATGTCGTTCTGGATATTTTAGCCTGGGAGGTGGATCTGCTTATTATCGATGAGCTAATTCTGCCAATATCTCAGACCCTAATGATTACGCCTGGAACTAGATGGCAGGACATAACGGAAGTCTTTACCCATCCTCAATCAGCTGGTCAGTGTCGTCTCTTTTTAGAAACCCAACTACCACAGGCCAAGTTGCATTTAACCAACAGTAACTCGGAAGGAGCCAACCAAGCAAAAATGAAGGGAATTACAGCTGGGGCGATAGGTCCGGAACAAGCGGCAGAAATCTTCGGTCTGGAAGTAGTCTTGCGCGATATCCAGGATAAGGAGAATAATTTTACTCGGTTTATAGTTGTAGGGAAAAATTCAGCTCAGCCCACTGCTGATAAGCACAAGACCTCAATCGTCTTCTCAACCGAACATAAGCCAGGCAGTTTATCCTGCATCTTAAATATATTTAGCTTGTGGGATATTAACATGAGTAAGATCGAATCCAGACCTTCTCGCGGAAAGTTGGGCAGATATATATTCTTTATCGACATTGAAGGTCATATGATCGACCCGGACGTTCGAGATGCCTTAACTATGGTAAAGAGAAAAACGAATTTTTATAAATTTCTCGGTTCTTATCCAAGGGCAGATATGGATTAATATTCATGAAGTTAAACCTTAGTAAGGGAGAGCAAGGTCTTGTCTGAAGAAAGAAGTATTGATCCGTTGGAGCAAGTCATTGAAGAACGTAAAGTACTCTGTTCCGTCGTCTCTAAAATCGTTTCCATAATAATCTATCGCTTAAAACCGCTAGATGGACTCGGAGAAGGTGAAATTGTAGGGTTTCAATGTCATAGTATCAGCCCAAACTGTGAATCTCGCTGTACCTATAAATATTTCATGGAGGATTTTTGACCCCCTACATAGGCAATCTTCTTCAAGGTATGGCGAGTAAAATTAAACTCATAGGAATAATTTTGCCTCAGAACGCCCTGTAAGAAATATTTATTGGTAATATTACTGTTTTCTAAAAGCTCGTTCTTGAATTTTTCAAATAATTCTCTGAACATAATTTCATTTCTGTCGAATTCGATAATTGCATCATGAATCTTGCTCAGTAATTCGACGGGAATCTTGATGCCGTTGGGTAGGATGCGTTTTCCCCTATCACACAAGATCGTCAGTTCGGCTAACCTTACGTCAATAGCCCTGTTGTTTTCAGGAAGTGAAACATCTCCAAACAATCCGCGCACGTAATTGCGAAATCGAATGGCTTCAGAATCGTCATAGAGTTTAATTCCGTCAGGATAGTACTTTTCAAGCACCGCATAGTACATACGTGAGAGGCTCATCTTTTTCTTCAAATAAACTTTTCCAGAGAGGCTATAATCGACTAAAACTAATCTGCTAACGTCGTCGAAAGCGATCGGAAGAACTAAATTATCACTAATATCGGCAATCAATTCATCTACTGACTCAACATCAAATATTTCAGGTAAACGTTGTTTGTATTTTTTTAATTGTTCATACCATTTGCTATCTCCAATGATGAACCCATTAAATTCCTCTGACCAATGTGCTGTGGGGCAGTTGCTTTTTTTGAGACAATATATAAATATATCTGATAAATCGCCTAAGAGAGCGGTTATATTTTCAATAGAGATATAACCGCTCTTTATGCTATAGGCATAGAGGATATAATGCGGCATAATCCTAGCCAGATAACGTTCAAAGCGATCTTGAACCTTCTTCTCTATCTGACGTACTCCTTCATGGGTAATCGCATAATCAGTGCATATTTCCTCGAGTGTACCGCCCTTGGCACGTTTTCTAAGTATATCTTCATCTCTAGATTTTTTAAACAAGCTATGGAGCTCATTTTTCAATAAAGCTAACTTATCTTCACTCAACCATTTTAGGAACCTAATGAGTTGAACATTGTCCTTTTCGTCGATTGTCAACGTCAATAATCGAGGTAGATCTCGAACATAATTTATTTTGGCTCTTGCAAACAGTTCCCAAAGCCTATTGGTTTCATCTTTCACTCCAGACGTTGAGATTAAGCGAGTAATTTTGGCATCATAATTATTGAAGGCTAGAGTTTCAATAAGTTGCTTGAGTTTACTTTTGGTTTTTTTGGCATCCTCGTAGGTATCTACATAGGAATTTAAAATTGATGTTAAAATTTTAAGACCTTGATAGTTTTTTAAGCTCCAAGTAGTAAGTTCCGCTCCCAATTTATCTCTGATTTCAAGGAGACTGTTTGAAAATGCGGAATCAATGCCATTTGCTTTATCAAAATCAGCAATTGAAAATGACAATAACCAACTAAAGGCCATAGTTTTATTCGGATTTTTGCGGCAAAGGTTAAACAGTTCCTCTCCCAGAAACTCTCTAATATTAGTCTTAATATTAGTTTCGAGATCGCGCTCAATCAACAATTTGCTGTTTTCTAAAATCATAAAATCAACTCCTTTTATATTTATTTTAAAAAATTTTAAAAAAACACAAAGTGAGCCCTTAATTATGCATAATTAAGGGCTCACTTTAACACTTGACCGCTCTAAACCTTTTGCAAGATTTGGTGCCCAGTTATGAAATTAAAAAAGCCGCCAGATATCATAAAGACATCTTGGCGGCTTCATTGCCGATTGAGTACATAAAGATCTAATAAAATAATACCTCATGATTTGTAGTTTGTCACTAACTACATTATCCCATAACTGTGTGATATCAGAGAGTATTTCATAGTTAAGTTCGACAATCAGAGCGTTACGTCGTTTTACTCAATCTTTCTTACCTAACAACAATCAATGGTTGGCAATTAAATATTAAATAAGGACACTTCTTTGCTGCTACGGCCAGGTAAGATTTGGGTTTAGCGTTCCGTCCGGCTGATGATTAAATTAGCCTGACGAATTATTTTATCTACTGCCTGCACGGAAATCGCCTCATCAGGTAAATCAAAGAGTGGCTTACCGATCATATCCTGCTGAAAGATCAATTCATCAAGTGGAATATCTCCGATTAACTGTAAACCAGTTTGAGTGATCTCATCAGCAAGAGCTTCTAAACTGTTTGCTTCTGTCTTGGTAACAATCAAATAAATTTGCATCACTTCAGCCTGCAATCCTCGAATCAATTCGTGTACCCGTTTAGCCGAACGAATTCCGCGCGTCGTGGAATCACTAATCACAAACATTATATCGATGTGGGGAATTGTCAGACGACTAATATGTTCCATTCCCGCTTCGGAATCCACGATCACAAAATCATAATTTTTCTCTATAGTTTCTAGGTACATACGTAAAATGTTATTAGGATAACAATAACACCCAGGACCTTGCGGATCTCCCATCGCTAAAAAATCAAACTTGGGTGTTTTTAGCAGTGTTTTTTGTAAATTTTGTAGAAAATAGCTAGTTGTGGTGCTATCCGCAAGGGTTCTCATATTCTTATTTTCTTCCAAAACATCTGAGATAGTAGTGGAGATAGTAAGCCCTAAAGCCTCATCTAAATTTGCGTTAGGATCGGCATCGACAGCTAAAATTGAAACTCCGGTTTTTTCATGTAACATTTGTCTTAACATCAAGGTGATAAAGGTGGTTTTCCCTACTCCACCTTTGCCTGACACGGCAATATATTTGGTCACAGTAACGCCTCCTTATTTGATAATTTTTTTAACCACTGCCGTTGGCCATTCTCAGCTCAGTTTTGGCCAAACTGGAATGATATCCAGGGTATCTGAAAGTTGGTAAAATAAAAACGAGTGCCTCAAAAGTCTCCTCCCCCAAAAAAGGCAGATCATTTTCACCTCGTTGTGATTACGCAAAACTATATGATAATCTATAATAGAGTAAATAATCAAGAAATTATTATATAAAATTACGGACAATTAGAATTATACTTTACAAACCATTCTTTGCCAAGATATTAATCTAGACATTAATACTCTCCAACAGAGAAGCGGCCAACTATTTACCTAGTAAACAATCGGCCGCGTTTTGAGTTTTACCTTGAGTTAGAGGGCTGCTTCACCCTGCTCGCCANNTATGTTCTGGACGAATATTTTACCATCTCCAACCTGATCGGTGCGCGCAGCTTTAACAATAATCCCGATGACTTCTTCTACTTTATCGTCAGAGGTTACGATTTCTAGTTTGATCTTTGGCAACAAGTGCGTAGTGACCTCTTGCCCTCGGTAAATTTGGGTATACCCCTTTTGTCGACCGAAGCCGAGAACATGAGTGACGGTAATACCTAAGATTTCGGCAGCCGCCAATGCATCCTTGATTTCATCCAACTTACCCGGTCTAACAATTGCTTCAATCTTTTTCATATAAAATCCCCCTTTCTGTGTGTGCATCCATTATACTGAATTTTGAGTACGTAGGAAAGCTCTTAAAGTATGAGTAATAATTTAAAAATCTAAAAATTATACAATATTCTTAAAAAATTTAAGATGAAACCAGTTGTATTTCTTTAGTAACACGACTATAATACGTTTCAAGAGGTGCATATTAGTTCTTGCAAATTGTCCTTGAGGTGTACGTTGGTTTGACTTCGAAAACGATTATTTTAAAGCAACGACGCTTTTGATTTTTCAAAAGCGTTGTTTGTGTTTTTGAAAGGATGGTGGGGACACTCGTGCAGCCGCACTAATGGCCATCGTTGCAATAGTCGTTTGGACAGTATTCGGAGCTATTTACATGGTTTCCAATAGCAAGGACACTGGTCAGAAGATCGTCTTACAAGCCTAAGCTAACTCTTATCCTTCGCGATTCTAGTAAATGAAAAGAAAAAAGCTTGCGTCAGGGCGCTGAAAGAGCGCCCCCATGCTAGTTTGGGGTGATGCAATGTTAACAACGAAGAATAATTCGCAATCAAAATTGTATTATAGCTTCGACGGCAATACGGATAAGGGTCAAATTCGTCCGCGCAATGAGGACTATTTTAGCTTTTTTATTCCCCCTGATCTAAAAACAAGTGAAACTTTGGGCAGCCTTTTCGTTATTTCGGATGGAGTAGGGGGGCATTTAGCGGGAGAAGTGGCCAGTGCAGAGGCAGTTAACGTTCTCTTGCAGGAATATTATTTTGGTGATTACTCGAAAAAGTTGCCTAATCGTCTGAAAGGTGCCTTTGCCAAAGCTGCCTTGCATATTTTTGATTTATCGAAACAGCACAAGGATTTCTCGAATATGCAGTGTACCCTAACTGCCTTGTTACTCAGGCAAGATCAATATATTATAGCCCACGCCGGGGATACTAAAGCATTTTTATTACGTGACAGAACTTTCAGCCAATTAACTAAGGATCATAGTTTAGTTGCTAAACTTGTGCGTATGGGTTTGGTATCTCAAGAGCAAGCGAAAACACACCCTTATAAACACATGCTCATCAGAGCCTTGGGAGAGAGCCCTCTCTTACCCATCGATATATATACAGGGACTGTCCAAGTAGGAGATGTTTTTTGTCTCGTAACCGATGGGATCTTAGAGCACTTAACTGAAGAAGAGTTACAAAGGTATCTCTTAGAAAATGACACTTTGGATAATATCCAAAAAAAGCTGATCCAGGAAGTGAATCAGCGTGGTGGATGTGATAATATGACGATATTGACAGTGAAAGTAATGGAGGATGGCTGAAATTGATAATTCCGGAAATTGGCGATACGTTTGAAAATCGTTATAAGCTCCTTAAACAGTTAGGACAAGGTGGATTTGCCAGCGCCTTCTTAGCGGAAGACGCCTTAACGGGCGAAAAAATTGTCTTAAAGTTTCCTGATATTACTCAATTAGGTGATCCTGCTGTTTATGAACGTTTCAGACGGGAATTGGCGATAGGTAAATTATTAAACCATCCTGATTTGCCGGTCGCCTTAACATGTTCTGAAGGTAGTCCTCCCTATTTGGTCTTAAAATTTATCGAAGGGGAAAATCTGGCCAGCGTGTTACATGAAAAAGGCAGATTTCCAGTTGACCAGGCGGTTAACCTAGTCGCCAATTTATTAGATGCGATCCACCATTGTCATGAACAAGGTGTTTATCATCGGGATATAAAACCGGAAAACCTATTGTTAGCACCGGATGGGCATCTGAAAATATTGGACTTTGGTATTGCTCTTATGGAGGGAGGTCCCAGGGTAACCTGGCGTGGCTTTTCTGGTTTAATGGGAACCCCGGAATACATGGCACCAGAACAGATTAGAGGTGAACGGGGTGGGGCTCAAAGCGACATTTACTCAATCGGATGCCTTCTATACCACATGTTAGCGGGTAACCCTCCCTTTACAGGCGACAACCCACTATCGATAATGCATCAACATTTAACGACTGATCCACGTCCTATTCCTGAGATTATCCCTGGAATTCAGCTTGGAATATGGGCTGTTATTAAAAGGGCCCTACGGCGTCGCAAGGAAGAAAGGTATCCTTCCGCTTTTGAGATGGCCAATGATTTGAGGCACCTGGAGAAGGTTGATCTTGAAGGGCTTAATACTATTGATCCACCACTTGTTGCGGTTATGACTAATGAACGTACGCCTTGGCTTTTTGTTGGGGGTGCAGTAATTGTTGGGCTTGTATTGGCTTTGGTTCTTGTTGGTTTATCGATATTCAGGAAATAATAACGCACTCTCCTTTTGTGAACATGATCTTCATCTTCATTCAAGGGAGTGCGTTGATTATTTATCAATATGAAGGTTAGTTGATTGAAAGAAAGAGTATAAATATTATTTAAATAACGCTTTCCCCAGTTTCTCCAGTTCGGATGCGCATAGCGCTGCTTACTGGATAGGTGAATATTTTCCCATCGCCGATTTTATTTGTACGAGCATTATCTGCTATTAATTTAACCACTTCATCTACAATGTTATCAGCAACGATTACCTCAATTTTGATTTTCGGCAAGAGATTAATATCAAACTGTTCATCATTATCAACTTCGGTATAACCTTTTTGAAGTCCGCAACCGATTACCTCTAAAGCAGTCATACCATGTATTCCGAATTTGCCTAAGGCACTTTTGACAACGTTCAATTTATTGGGTTGTAGATAAGCTTCAATTTTGGTCAAGTAGAACAGCCTCCTAAGTTTTATTAGATAACTCCTACAATAAATACTTCTTTAAAGGATATGAATGATTCTGCTGCAGAAACCCCTTGTCATGCTATTAATATCACATTTTATTGTCATCCTG
>OMOF01000049.1 GCA_900290375.1 Candidatus Desulfosporosinus infrequens | reverse complement strand
TACAGTACATATATTTGGTTTTAATTAGAACGCATGTTCTTATTATAGTTATTTTCTGCGCTATTATCAATATCATTAATGATATTGATAATAGCGCAGAAAATAACTATAATAATAACATGCGTTCTAATTAAAACCAAATATATGTACTGTAAGATCGAAGGGTGACAGATTTAGGCGTTGATTGCAATCAAAAACTGATCGCTGGGGTGAAGTGTATGAACCAACGAGTTATATTTCATATCGATGTGAATTCTGCTTATTTGTCTTGGGAAGCCGTGCATCGTTTGCAACATGGTGACCTATTAGACATAAGAACTGTGCCAGCTGTGGTTGGCGGCGATCCGGTGACTCGTCATGGAATCGTGTTGACGAAATCAATTCCTGCCAAAAAATTTGACATTCAAACGGGAGAAAGTATTTTCAGTGCCAGTGCGAAATGCCCTGCTCTGATTATTGTCCGACCAAATTACTCTTTGTATATGCAATGCTCTAAAGCTTTTGGTGATATTCTCCGTGAGTATTCACCTATAATCGAACAGTATAGCATTGATGAGTATTTTATGGATTTCACCAACATGGAACGTCTGTATAAAGATCCAGTGAAAGCGGCTTATATAATTAAAGATCGAATTAAAAATGAGTTAGGTTTTACTGTTAATGTCGGGATTAGTACGAACAAAATCCTAGCGAAGATGGCATCAGAATTAAAGAAGCCGGATAAGGTTCATACAATTTTTCCGGACGAGATGGCAGAGAAAATGTGGGTTCTGCCTATTGAGGAGTTGTTTATGATTGGTCGAGCAACTGCGAAGAGGTTGAGGAGCAGAGCTATTACTACTATTGGTGATCTGGCACACTATGACCCTAAGATCATCAAGCTATTTCTAAAGAGCCATGGTCTGCTTGTCTGGAATTACGCCAACGGAATTGAAAGTAGTCCAGTGAGAGAAAATCGCCGACCATTAATTAAAGGTATTGGCAATTCCACAACCATTGCCTTTGATGTTGAGGATAGAGGGACCGCACATTTGGTCTTGCTATCGTTGACAGAGACAGTTGCTGCTAGGCTAAGACAATCAGGTTATTGTGCTAGGTTGGTATCGGTTTCATTAAAAACCAATGGGTTTTATAATTGTTCACACCAGAGGAAGTTCTTTTCTGCCATTGATTGTACAAACGCAATATATAAAGTGGCTTGTGAATTGTTTGATGAGCTTTGGCAAGGGGAACCTGTTCGACAGCTGGGAGTTCGTGTTTCGGAGCTATGTCAGAATGAGTTTCACCAGTTAGCTCTATTTGAGAAGGATTACGAGAAGCAGAGAACAGTTGACCGTGCAGTAGATGCAATTCGTGAGAGGTATGGGAATGGTTCAGTGTTTAGATCTTCCTTTTTGAATAGCGGGGTGCGTTTCAGCACGGGAGGTACAATGGATGATGAGGAATACCCAATGATGTCCAGTCTTTTGTAACTGCACAAACCGATTTGAGCAATGGTTGGGTTAATATCTTCATACGTCCTGGTAGACATAGTGCGTCTTTGGTAGTGAAAACGGCAAAATGAGACTAATATTTAGACCTATGGACATAACTAAAATGAAATATGGATTTTGTTTGACAGTTGAAGAAAGTGTAGGAACATAGTAATATGGGTTAGGTAAACGAGAACTTCAAACTGCCAACTATCAAAACTTCTTCTTAACCACCTAGTCTTTTTAAAAAATGTAGAAGTGATGGAGGATTACCAAATATATGAATACCTATGAGTATACGAGTGAGCGGGAATAGGGCGGTGAATAGTATGCCACTACCTGAGAATAACTTATTGTTTGGGTTTGAACCAAGATTGACGGTTGAGCAACGTGAATATGTTAACGCAATCTTTGATAACCAATTAATCATGGTTAACGCCAAAGCGGGAACTGGAAAAACCACCCTTGCGGTTGCTTGTGCAAAGATTTTGAAAAAGCCGTTGACCTATATTTTTAATCCGGTTCAAGAATCCTATATGGGTTTCAGACCTGGAACTCAATCTGAAAAAGAAAGTATCTATCATCAACCCCTTGTGGACGCTCTCTTAGAAATCAATGAAAACCCCGCTCAGTGTATATATAATGAAGAAGCTTTGGTAAATGAAGCGCTCCGTAGAAAGGTTAGTATTAAACGAGTCATGGATAGTATTTGGTGTTATCCTAAGAGCCCATTATTTCTCAGAGGAACTAATCTCAAAGACATGACTATAATTATTGACGAGTGTCAGAATTTCACTGTCCAAGAATTAAGGAAAATCCTAACTCGTGTGCACGACTCATGTAAAATTATTTGTATCGGCCATTCAGGGCAAATTGACATCCCGATCGCCAAAAGTGGTTTTGTCCCGTATATGGAACACTTTAAAGATCAACCGTATTGTAAGATTGTTTCATTAACTAAGAACTTTCGCGGAGACCTTGCCAATTGGGCAGACGCGTTCCAAAATACTTAACAATAAAGCATCAATACTCGACCATCCTGGGTAGCGGTGGCCTTTTTATCCCTCGTGCTTCCAGTAAGTGTATAACTGTGTCGTGTGAAAAAAGCGGTGTACGTGTTAAATGTACAGCGCTTTTTTATGTTCCAAACATAATCCTTCCAGAGGACGGGTTTAGCTCGATCGACCGTTATGAACATTTAGTTATACTTTCTGACTAGTGCAAGGAGGTACGTTTACCTCATAGCGGGGCTATTGTGACACAAAATAGACTGGCAGACCGACTGGTTATTTTCTTGAATGTGCCCTTAATACAGGGCAGGTAGTTATTTCTGAAAATCCGCGTAAATTATAAAAAAAGAAGGGATTTCAGATAGTGATGTCAAATAAACATATAATAATTAATAATTAATATATAAGTTTCTACACTGATGGTACAGACCGGTCATGCCAGGGTACTGACTAATAGTTCAATACTAAATTGTAAGGGGGGATCTGGTTGCTACATTGTGTAGAATCAGGAAACGAATGAAAATAACCTTAGCAAGAAAAATGGTGGCTTACTTTTTACTAGTGATCTTAGTGGCGGTAGCGGGATTTGCTTACACGATTTATATGAGTAATAAAGCCCAAGTCAGTGTGGAGAATCTCAAGGGATATGAGAATCCTCGCTTAGAGAAAATCAATGATATTGCGTATAATGCCTTGGGAGAATCCTATAATATCAAAGCTTATTTACTCTATGGCACAGATCAGTATCTCGCCGAATACAGACGATTAGCTGAGGCGAATGCCAAGCTTGAAGATGAGCTCGTCAAAGAGGCGCGTACAGAGGAGGCGCGCGTTTTAGCGGTCAATATTAAAGCCCTTAATGATCAATACTCCAAGGGTGATGAGGACAAGCTAATTCCTTTATGGCAACAAGGAAATAAGGACGCAGCAATGGATGTGGCAACTAAAGAATTAGCACCATTGGCTACGCAATTGATAGCTAAGGTTAATGAAACGAAAACTAGTCAAAAAAATGAGATCAACCAAGCTATGAACGATACGGATAATGTTACGAAATTGGCTAAAGAGGTAGCTATAATATCTGCAGTCTTGGCAGCGATGTTAGGAATTATTATTGGACTGTATGCTGCCCAAAAGATTACAGCTCCAATCAAGGCACTACAGAAGTTGATGGCTCAAGCGAGCAAAGGAAATCTGTTAGTCAAGGCAGCTGTGCAGACACAGGACGAAATCGGGCAGCTTTGCGAGTCGTTCAATACTATGATTGCTTCGCAGTTGGAAATTGTTAAAGCAGTGAAAAACAGTTCTGAAGAGCTAACTGCCGCGTCCCAAGCAATGGCGGCTTCGTCAACGGAAGTGTCTGCGGCGACGACAGTTATCTCTACAAAAACTCAGAGTGTTGCCTTGTCGATGGAAGAAGCCTCCAATTCTAGTATGGAAACTTCACAGGTCCTGATCGAACTTTCTGCTCTTATTCAAATAGCTAAGGATAAGGCTGTATCTGCTGGCCTTAAATCAGAAAGCTCTATTAACGCAGCTACTGAAGGGAAGGCCACTGTCAATGTAGTTATGCAAAGCATGAACACTATTTATAACAAGACAAGAGAAGCAGAAAAAGTAATCACGCTCCTGAGTGAATACTCCCAGCAAATTGGTATGATTAATGAAACCATCACCGGCATTGCTAAGCAAACGAATCTATTGGCCCTTAATGCTGCGATCGAAGCTGCCCGGGCTGGCGAATCAGGTAGAGGTTTTGCGGTTGTGGCAGAGGAAGTCAGAAAGCTTGCTGAACAATCCAATGCCGAAGCAAGCAATATTTCACAGCTTATTTTTAAGATTACTGAGAATACAGATAGTGCGGTCGTAGCGATGAAACATAGCTTGGCCGAGGTTGAGGTAGGCGTGGAAGAGGTTAACAAAGCAGGAAAATCGCTAGAAAACATTTTGTCGGCTGTGGCAGAAACAGTCAACGATATCGATGGAATTGCTAAGGTAACTGATGACGAGGTCGCCTCATCCGACAAGATTGTGCAACTAATCGAGGTTGTCGCCGAAGATATAGAAGGCACAAGTCGGGAGGCCTTAGATGTTTCGGCCGCGATCGAGGAAACCTCAGCAATCATTGAAACAGTAGCGGCAAGTGCCGAACAGGCAAGCGCTATGGCGCAAAACTTACATGATCTTATTTCTAGGTTCAATGTTGAAGAGTAAAGGGGAAAATTATGAAACATTCCATTAAAGTTAGCGGTAACCAGGCGATGATATTTTTAAAGGACAAGATATACGTTAGCGATGCTTCATTACTAAGAGACGATATATTACTAATAATAGATCAAGGAATTACGGATCTAAAGATGGATCTCTCAGGACTCACTTATATCGATAGTTCAGGATTGGGAACGTTAGTAACTATTAATAAACGCACCAAGGAGAAAAGCGGCAGGCTTGTGCTGACCGGTGCTCAAGGACTACCGATGGATCTGATCAAACGCACACGGCTCGACAAGGTTTTTAACATTGAATAATCAACAATTTATGTGGGATAGTTTGCCATTTATAGCTTGGATGAAAGATAAGACTGGTAAATATATTATTGTAAATGGCGCTTTTGAAGATTTCTACAGAATAAAGAAGCTAGAGATCGTCGGCAAGACTGATTATGATCTATTTCCTTATAAAATCGCGTTGAAACATCAAATTAACGAGGAGGACTTAATAAATTCAAAAAGTAAATTACAGAACCCTCTTTATCATGAAGTGAGCGGCAAATGGCTAGAAACGTTAGTTGTACCCTTTTTTGAGGATAATGGTGAGGTTGCTGGAACTATAGGAGTTGCGAGAGATATTACAGATCGGAAGCAACTAGAAACAGAGCTGGCTAACCAAAAAAGGTTTCTCAAAACCATGTTGGACACGATACCCGATTATATCCTCTATAAGGATACAAACAGCGTGTATTTAGGGTGTAATAAAGCGAATGCGGAAAAGTATCTAGGTATAAACGAGGAAGAGATTATTGGCAAAACGGATTATGAGCTTCTAAAAAACAGGGAACGAGCTCAATTCTCTCAGCAGAAAGATCAGAATATATTCTTAACAGGTAGAGCGCTGAAGTATGAAAAAGAACTTATATTGGTTGATGGGACTGTAATCGATACCGAAATAGTGAAAACACCGTTTTGGGATGAACAGGGAAACATTGCTGGGCTGATTGGGATAGCTAGTGATATTACTACAAGGAAGAAACTGGAAAAGACACTAAGAGAACAGGTCGAATAC
>OMOF01000277.1:11073-16541 GCA_900290375.1 Candidatus Desulfosporosinus infrequens | reverse complement strand
TCTTTGTAGAGCGCGGTTTGCAGTTGGCGGTAAATCATGTCCACCCCCTTCGAAAAGGCTGCAAAGTCCGGATTAACTTTGGCCGCACTGGCCGCCCGTTCGAAATTGTCTAAAACAGGGAGTAGATCCTCCACAATACGTTCAGAAGCATATTTTATGAGTTCTGCTTTTTCCTTTTGTGATCGTTTTCGAAAATTGTCAAAATCTGCCTGCAAGCGCAGTAAATGATCATAATGCTCGTCTGCTTTAGCTTTAACTGTAGCAAGCTCCGCTTTAAGAGTTAAAATTTTCTCTGGGAGAGACATATCGTTGTTATCTGAGTTTTCTTCATCTAAGATGGATCTTTCTGAATCACCCTCTGTGTTCTCCTTATGATCCTCGTCCGTTCTCGGCTTTTGATCTTTGAGAGTTTCTTCTCTCCATCGTACCACCCATATCACCTCTCGCAATTAAATAAATACTTATATGAATGAGCCATAGGACTCAGTCACCGCTTAGTAGTTAGTATCCCCGAGGACTGCCCCTTGTCAGAACTTGCGCTAAACTGCGTGTCATAAACTCAACAATCGCAATCACTTTGGCGTAATCCATACGTGTCGGGCCAAGTACCCCCACCGCCCCAATTGTTAGTCCATTCACTTTATAGGTAGCAGAAATCACGCTACAATCCTGGAATTCTTTCATTGTATTTTCTCCACCAATTGTCACATTTAACCCCTCTTGGTAAGGGTGCAGCAACTTTTTCAGTGGTTCATTTTCTTCAAACACTTTAAATAAGGTTTTAACCTTACCTAGATCCCGAAATTCGGGCTGATTGAGCATATTGAGGGTTCCACCAAGATAGATGCGTTCCTCTTCCTCGTTGTCGTCCAAAATCGCACTTAGCCTATCCAAGGTATTATCAATCAATTGTCTCTGCCTAGACAGTTCACTATAAATTTCATGCAGCAAGCTGCGTTTAACCTGACCTAAGGAATATCCACGCATTTTTTGGTTAAAGACCCCAGCCACATCTTGAAGTTCTTCAGCCGTGAGATTCTCTCCAATATCGATAATATGATTTTCCACTACACCATTTTCTTTCACAATAACCATAATTACCTGGCCCGGTTGATACGGCAGAAAATGCATTTTTCCAAACGTGCTTTTTCCTTTATGCGGCCCGAGTACAAGACTCGTCAAATTTGTCAGTTCAGATAATAATTTACTAGTATGGGTAATTACTTCTTGAATCTCATGGATTCTCTTGGTACTTTCCCTCTCAATAGTTTCCTTATCCTCTTCACTAAGCACTTGAGGATCCATCAGACAATCCACAAAATACCGATACCCTGCATCTGAAGGAATACGCCCCGCCGAAGTATATGGTTGTTCAATAAACCCTAAATCTTCTAAGTCGGCCATCTCATTACGTATCGTTGCCGGAGAAACACCTAGATCAAATTTGCGAGCAATCGTTCGTGAACCAATCGGTTCAGCAGTAGCAATATAATCCATAACAATCGCCCGAAGTATCTTGCGTTTGCGTTCATCCATCTGCATACCTGCTTCGCCACCTTTCCTATACGACTGCCCCTCTCCACATGAGTATTTTACTTACGAACTTCGCTTGCAGTTCCACTTGTTAGCACTCTCTCTCGATGAGTGCTAACAGCTGATATGTTCACATTACCACTCTATTTCCTCTTTGTCAAGAATCATTTCAGATAAATTTAAGCTACTTGCATACAAGCGGGGAGGCATGCAAATGGGGACGGTTCTTCTTTGCATCCTAGTAGGTATGAGACACAGTTCTGATGCAATGGGGGGACGGTTCTTCATTGCATCCAAGAGGATGCAATGGGGGTGCAAATGGGGACGGTTCTTCTTTGCATCCTAGTAGGCATCCAGATAAATCAAGGAACAGGGAATGTTTTGTCCTCGTTGGAGAGAAAAGGACGAGGAAGATAATTCATCTGGATTCAATCAGATGCAATCAAGGATGCAACGAAGAACCGTCCCTGCTTGCACGCACTGCTTGCACGCATATACGAGGGTGCCTTGTCAGGCAAGTCCTACGAACTCTTGTAAAATTGAATTTGCTACGAAAGAATACTTAGGATTTAAGCATAAATAATCGCCCTGGACCACAAAAACATCTTTATTTTTATAGCGTTCCAACACATCCCTATAAATATCCCTAAGATCGACTCCAAAATCATTTCTAAACGCTGTTAGATTAACCCCTTCCTGAAGGCGCAACCCCAAAATCATGCGTTCGGCCATGCACTCGTGCCAAGTTAAGCTTTCTTTCTCTGTTTCCTCGCAAAGATCTTGTCCATCTTGAAGGCGGCTTTGATATAAGCCTACTTCTTCAATATTTTTCCAGCGCATCCTATCTAGACATGACACCCCACCTGGGCCTAACCCTATATAATCCGCTCCCCGCCAATAGCCTAAATTATGCCGACATTCGTATCCTGGACGTGCAAAATTAGAGGTTTCATACTGCGAATACCCTTCCTGTTTCAACCGTTCTACCGCCCATTCCTGCATCTCAGCCTGTAGGTCATCGTCCGGAAGCCACTTAAGTTCTGAATGAGCATTAGTTAGTTCGGTATATCGCGTATAAAGTGGCGTGCCTTCTTCTAGCATTAATCCATAGAGGGATAAGTGCTCGGGCGAATACGACAGGGCTTCCTCCAAAGAGGCCTGCCAAGCCCTCATATCCTGCATTGGCAGGCCAAACATCAAATCCAAATTGAGATTATTAAATCCTGCCGTTCTCAGTCGCGTAATGGCTTCACGTGCTTGCCCGGCAGTATGCATACGCCCCACAGCTCTTAATAATTTGTCATCAAAGGCTTGGACCCCAAGAGAGAATCGATTGATACCGTAGCGTCGTAAGATATCTAACTTTGATGATATAAGAGTGCCTGGATTCCCTTCCATGGTCTGCTCTGCCTCTCTGTTCAAGCGAAAATGCCGATGGATTATTTCCATTAAGCGCTCTAGGTCCCTATCCTGTAACGCCGTAGGCGTGCCGCCTCCGATAAAAAGAGAAGATATTCCATGCGGGGCATCATTTCGCCGCTTCGCTATTTCGACTTCTAGGCCCTCTAAATACATGACTACAAAATCCTTAGGGGAATCAACCAAGGTATGAGAATAGAACGCACAGTAATCACATTTTCGCACGCAAAACGGAACGTGAATATACAAGGATGGCAGACGTGTAGGGGCACGATACATCGCGCCCCTACACTTTACCATATCTCTATCCAACATCATTCTTTCATCCATTATAGTTTCATCACCTGTCGTCATAACTCTATCATTCGGTTCCTCTCTATCCATCATAGTCCCTATTCATCATCTCATCCTATCGTCGTCTCGTTCCTATCCATCGTCTCGCCTATATTGCCTCTAATCTTCGATCTGCAAAACTGCCATAAAAGCATCCTGAGGTATTGCCACGTTACCCACTTGCTTCATACGCTTTTTCCCCGCTTTTTGCTTCTCTAGTAATTTACGTTTCCGGGAAATATCCCCACCATAGCATTTGGACAAAACGTCTTTCCGCATAGCGCTAACAGTCTCACGGGCAATGACTTTATTCCCGATCACAGACTGAATCGGAATTTCGAACATTTGTCTCGGGATAATTCCTCGCAGCTTCTCCACAAGCTTCCTGCCCCGATTATAAGACTTTGCTCGATGAACGATGAACGAAAGTGCATCCACCATTTCTCCGTTGAGCAGGACATCAATTTTAACCAGATCCGTCTCCTTATAGCCACTGAGCTCATAGTCCAAAGATGCGTACCCTTTAGTTCGTGATTTCAACTGATCGAAGTAATCGAAGACTATTTCACTGAGCGGGAGTTCATAGATCAGTTTCACCCGACTCTTGGACACATAGTCCATGGCAATATACGTTCCGCGCTTCTCTTGATTAAGTTCCATGATCGCACCCACATACTCCGAGGGTACCAAAACCGTCGCTTTCACAATGGGTTCTTCAATACTAGCTATTGCTTCGACAGGGGGAAGATTGGAGGGATTATCAATGCTTATAACTTCCCCTTTGATAGTGTTGATGTTATAGATTACGCTGGGAGCTGTCGTTATCATGTTAAGGTCATATTCCCGCTCCAGACGTTCCTGCACAATCTCCATGTGGAGTAAGCCGAGGAATCCGCACCGAAAACCAAAACCCAGAGCGACCGAAGTTTCCGGTTCAAAGGCCAAACTGGCATCGTTCAAATGGAGTTTTTCCAAGGAATCGCGCAATCGATTGTAATCGCTAGAATCGACCGGGTAGAGTCCACAAAACACCATTGGCGTGGCTCGTCGGTAACCAGGAAGCGGTTCAGTGGCGGGGTTTTCGGCATCAGTGATCGTATCTCCCACTTGAGTATCCTTAACATTCTTAATACTTGCAGCGATAAATCCAACTTGACCAGCCTTAAGCTCCTCGATTATTCGCATGGCAGGCGCAAACACGCCTACTTCCGTCACTTCAAAGACTTTTCCCGTGGCCATCATTTTCATCTTTGTGCCTTTGGAAACACTTCCCTCGACAATTCGAACGTACGAAATCGCGCCTTTATAAGCGTCAAATTTGGAGTCAAAAATCAGAGCTTTCAAGGGAGCCTGATCTTCTCCTAAGGGCGGCGGAACAGTTGTCACAATCCTTTCCAGAATCTCCTCGATCCCAATTCCGGTCTTGGCCGAAGCCAGGATTGCTTCGCTGGCATCCAAACCAATTACATCTTCAATTTCTTGCTTAACCCGCTCAGGTTCCGCGCTAGGAAGGTCAATCTTATTGATCACTGAAATAATCTCCAGATTATTTTCTAAAGCTAGATACACATTGGCTAAGGTTTGGGCCTCAATCCCTTGGACCGCATCGACCACTAACAGCGCACCTTCACAAGCCGCCAAACTGCGGGATACCTCATACGTGAAGTCCACGTGACCCGGTGTATCAATCAGATTCAGTTCATAAACCTCTCCGTCATGAGCTTTATAACTTAACTGCACAGCTTGCAGTTTGATGGTAATCCCACGCTCACGCTCCAAATCCATGGAATCAAGGACTTGCTCTTCCATCTCCCGTTTACTCAAAGCGCCGGTATATTCAATCAGCCGATCGGCCAACGTGGATTTACCATGATCGATATGCGCAATAATTGAAAAATTTCGTATCTTTTGTGAAGCCTGTGCCACAATCTTGCCCTCATTTCTATATTTCAAAAAGTTATTTTCCTAACAAAACAAGCAAACATATATTCTAAACTGTAAGTATATCAGATTCAAGGAGAATTCCGCAAGAATCTGTAACCACCTTTACTTAGAATCTTTACTCTCGAGTTTAAAACTGACCAAATGTAACAGCCTGAAATCCCGCATTTTTTTATACCTACAAGGAAAAACACTGTAAATACGCCTTGGGGAATTCTGAACGGGGAACCACAGATTACACA
>OMOF01000277.1:0-11063 GCA_900290375.1 Candidatus Desulfosporosinus infrequens | reverse complement strand
CAAAGGATAAAGGTTATGGCAAGAGCACCAACATCCCGATTATTGGATGATGATGCTCTCTAAGACTTTTGTGTGTTGCCTAGTCCTATAACTTAATAGCCAACCTATGTTATTTTACAGATTTAAGCCTTGCAATATCGCCCCAATTACTGGCAGTAATTAGTTCAACATTAGATAAATCTTTTCGCATCGATTTAACCTCACAACTTATTTCAGCTATGTCAAAAGCCATCTTATCGTGCTCGGCCTTATTGACTTCTGCTAAATGTTCCAAAGCTTTCAAGATTTGCATATTTTCTTGAACCTGATTTGATAGGATATCAAATTTTTGATTGAAATCATTTCTTAGACTCTCAATTGACTTATCAATTTTCTGATTTAGCCCTTCTATCGCCTGAAGAATTTTCCCTTCCATTCCAATCACTCTCTTTCTACTTTTATCGTATTATATCATAATCAATAATATAATAATGCCGTGATCGAAATAGTTCCTCATGAAAATAGAAAGCCGAAAACCTTCTTTATCAAATCAAATTTGCTTAAAGAAGGTTTTCAGCTTTTCTTTTGTCTTGTCTTGTCTCGTTTTAGCATGTTACAATAATTTCCAAGATATCCTCTTCTTCCAAAGGCCTTTTAAGCTGATAAGTTTGATGTAATATTTTTATTAATAGTTCATCAATTGTTTCTTGATCTAATTCAATTCCTTTGGCCCTCAACAAGCGCAGGATAGTCTTACGACCGGAGTATTTCCCAAAGGATGTGGAATGCTCACGTCCTACACTTTCTGGTGGATAGCTTTGGTAGTTAGCAAAGTCTTTTTGTATCCCATCGATGTGAATAGAAGAAGTATGGGTAAAAACGTCTTCTCCGATAACGGGTTTAGACCGTGGTATTTTACGATCTGTTGCCAAACTCACCATTAAAGCAATTGAATTCAAACGCTTCAAATCTATTCGCACGCCCTGCTTGAGACTATATTTCAGTGCCACAGCCACCTCTTCGAGTGATGCGTTACCAGCCCTTTCGCCCAATCCTCCAACCGTTACACTTACAGCTTTAAAACCTGCTTGAACTGCGGCGAGAGAATTGGCTGTCGCCATGCCCAAATCATTATGTGCATGAAACTCCAAAGGAATAGTAGCTATCTTCACTAATTCTTGCAGAGTAAAAAAAACTTTCAGAGGATCAAGGATTCCCAGAGTGTCTGCAAAACGTACCCGATTAACCCCTAACTTATGTGCTTCCGCCAGTACCTCAGCGAGAAATGTGAAATCTGCTCTGCTAGCATCTTCCAAGCCAAGAACAATATAGTCCACTTCCCTTTTGGCATCACGAACACATTGCCCCATTTGATCTAAAACCCAAGCACGATCTTTTCTCAATTTGTTCTTGATTTGTTGATCCGAGGTGGGGATGGAAATAGCAACTCCCTCGACGCCTGTTCGGTAACTTGCCTGGAGATCCGCTAGGACGGCACGGTTCCAAGTGATCATACGAACTGGCAATTGTAGCGCGGCTAACTGGGAAATTGATTTAATTTCTACCCCCCCCATCGCAGGCACGCCCACTTCCAGCTCATCAATTCCCGCGTCCGCCAAAGCCCTGGCGATCATTTCTTTTTCTGGCATACCGAACGCTACACCAGGAGCTTGCTCACCATCTCTTAAGGTGGTATCGCATAATAGAACCCTTTGTTCCATGTTCAATAACTCCTTTGCTTTATTATCATCAGAGCAAGCCAATCGCATCGGCACGGCATTGTTGACAATGTTTCATCTGGGGCAGAATTGCGCCAAGACTGTCGCGACCATCGGCCAGCTGTTCTTTTGTCGGAGCAATGATGTGGGCGAGTTTTCCTTGGGGAATCAACGGCATGATATTGTGAATATGGGCGCCTCTTTTTTTGATTTCCATTCCCAAACTGTATAAAAGCTGATCGTTGACACCAGGAATAAGCACAGTGTTGATTTTTAGGGTCATTCCAGCTTCGGCGGCCAACTTAATCCCCTCGAGTTGATTGTTAATCAAGATCCTTGCTGCATCAGGGCCGATCAACGTTTCACCTTTCCAGCGGACGTAACTATAAATCTTGGCACCTACTTGCTCATCGAGGGTATTCAGGGTAACGGTCACGTGAGACACGCCAATATCCACTAATTCAGCAATTTTTTCTGGTAAAAGCAAACCGTTCGTGCTTAGACACAGGATCATCTCCGGAAAATTTCGTTTTACCCCTCTCATAGTTTCGAACGTTGCTTTGTTGGCTAACGGTTCACCTGGTCCCGCAATGCCTACAACAGTCAGCTTTGATCCGATATCCGAAGCTTTGGCCTTAAGAACGGTCTCCAGCGCTTCTTCAGAAGTTTGTACCCTGCTGGTGACACCCGGACGGGATTCATTAGCACAATCGAATTTGCGCACACAATAATTGCACGATATATTGCACCCAGGCGCTACGGCCAAGTGGATTCGTCCAGTATTACCATGACCTTTCGTTGAAAAACAAGGATGCCCAAGATTCAGGTTCGGAGTATTCATATTCCCTTGCGTACATTCTTTATGCATCTTAATCCCTCCAATCATTCATTTTAAAGTCATGAATCAGGCAGTTTTCGCTTTAAAAATATAGGCGTGGCGCTCACATATCCTGACACAGGCCTGACAACCAAAACATTGCTTTTTATGGTTATTTAATTTCAAGTCTTTCGACAATTTCGCCATTTTCAAAGTGCGATTCTACTATTTCAGACACATCATCCACGGTTACCTCTTTATACCAAACGCCTTCCGGATATACTACAACATTAGGTCCAGAAGTGCATATTCCCAAACAGCCAGTATTAGTAACCATAACCTCACTAGTTAAATCTCTAGCTTCAATTTCTTCCAGAAAAGCCTGGACGATGCCCACCCCATCTTTAGAAAAACAATATCCTTTCTGCTGACCATTAATTTTCGAACTTGAACAAACGAAGACATGATATTTTGGTTTTTGCATAATAAACAACTCCTTAATATTAATTTTTTAGAGCTTAACTTTAAACGAACAATTTAAACGAGATAATTTTAAAATAATAGCGACTTACCTTAATCGTCCACACATTCACATTGCATAATCCTACGCAGCCAAATCGGCGGATTGCCATTTAACATGCTTTGCATTCTCGAAAGTACTTGCTCAATTGGTTCCGGGGGATCTATCTTCACCGGATAGACGTTGTTACGAACAACACGGGAAGAAGCGGTTACACCAATAGCTGCCACAAAAAGCACCTTGCTCCCTTCGATTTTCTTTAGTCTTCCACACTAGCATCATTTAAAGGCGGACATATTTTTTCTCCGTTACTAACCTCTAAAAGGATTTCATCGATAAGCTCATAGCCATTTTTCGATACCTCAAAGATCTTAAAAGCGCCGGCACTGCCAAAATGTCCATCAACGTTCTTGCCATCATTTGTTGCGATTGCTATCTGCATATGCTTTTTCTCACCTCTTTTTTCGACAATAAATCTCATTTAGCGATTTAATTTATAGATCTTTAGTTCTTTACAATATCCATCTCGCCGCTTTCATTAATGATACTGTCGATGAGCATGATCTGTAATAATAGCATTTGCTACTTCTACTAAAAAATGAGTGCCGCCATTGTAAAGCGTATCAACTTTCAATTGAACACCTATCTGCTCAAGAATCGGAAATCCTCTCAGAACCTGTACTTTTCCATGACGATGGGCAATACGCTCACCATGGTAATTGGAGATCAAGACATCACAATCGTCAATCATACCTTCCACATCTTCCAAATCGCCCACAAACGTCCGCTGAGCCACAGATCTTTCCAGCAATTTACTCGGTGTACTGGCAACAAGCGCCGATATAGTCCCTCCCGCTTCAGCTATACAATTAGCCATATCGACAATCCGGTCCGGTTCACCGGCCAATATGAAACGTTTTCTGCCAATCGAAAAATGCGAATCAATCAGAGCATCCTGATGACGCTTTCGCCAGTGTTTTACTCGATGATCAGGTTCCTTACCTGTCAGGCGCATCAGGTGTTCAATTAAAGTATCGGTGGCTTGCAAACCCATAATCCCTGGTAAATTGATATGGACTGAATGAGGACTTTTCTTCAGAAACTCCTCAGCCACGGGCAACATCGAGGCTCCAATGGAGATTACGATCCCAGCTGAACCAAGTTGACGGATGTCATTCATGGCAATACCCCCTTGACAGACCGAAGCTTGATTTACGCCCAGATGTCCGTCTAAAGACTCCGAAAGATCCGGAAGTGCATAGACCTCAAACCCAAATCCTGTCAAGAGATCCTTCACGCCTTCCACTTCCAAAGGATGAAGGCTAACGTGAGGTAAAAGTAAAACTTTGTCGGAGCGAATACTTTTAGGGGATTCCATCACTTGTTCGATAAAGGCAGCAGCCATTTTCGCCCAACCACTCTCCAGCCCCCCCACAAAGTCCGGTGTATCCGCATAGACAATGGGGTAATCGATGGCACTAACGATCCGTTTCAAGTCATCACCTTTAGCGCTTGTCATTCCTGTCGAAAACAGACCGATTATTTCCGGCTTAGCTCTGGGCAGAAAGTTTTGGATCGCTTCCTTAACAATCCCATCCCCTCCATCAAAAATTGCTGTTACCTCATTGACCGCTGTCGTGCGAATAGCGATAGGATCACAAAAATGACGAGTGAAAAAGATTTTGGTCAGGCTTGAGCAACCAACCGCCCCATGGGCCAAGGCGAGGCTTCCTTTGACACCTAAAACAGCTAAAGTGGCACCCATAGGCTGAGACAACTTGATCGGATACACTTGAATAGACTTGTTTTTCATAATCACATTTGGTTTCATAAACTATGCCCCCTTAATTAGACACTGCTCCAAGTCACTTACTTTTTTCTCCCAGGGAGCTTCACCTCCGACAAGCTTAAAGACAGGATTATTGATGGAGCCAGCAATGTCACGGGCAAGGTTAATTAATCCAGTATAACCGCAGTAGTTTCCAGTTTTCTCCTGACTTACTTCAATAAAAGGAATCCCCTTTTTCAAGGCTGAGTAGAGACTACGTCCTCCAGCGAGAAGTAGGTCCGCATTGGTTTGCGTAATCAGAGGAATCTGTTCCAGCACAGGTTTTTCCATCAGCACAGCATCCGCCTTCAAAATACTGCGCAGTTTGGCCTTATCATCCTCATTGGATTTACGTATCGAGACCCCAACCACCTCTATGCCAATATCCTGCAAGGCTACGGCAAAAGCCCAGGATTTGTTGCCACCAGTGTTTAGAACTGCTTTACGTCCTGCTAATAGAATTTTGTACGGTTCAAGGGCCTTGGCAACCCTAGCCTCCTCACGGGCTATGATTTCTTCAGCTCGTGCAGCTAGTTGCGGATCGTTAAACTGAGCACAAATTCGCCGGATCGCATCGGACGCTTCTCTCATACCATAAAACGAAGCAGATATAAAAGGTATACCCCATTTCGCTTCCATCAGCTTGCAGATAGCCTCCGAGGACTTGGCACAGACAACAACGTTGAGACGGGCACGGTGTGCCTGGCGCATTTTATCAATCCGACCATCTCCCGAAAACGTAGAAAGTATTCTGATCCCGATCTCTTCAAGAATTGGGGTGTAGAGCCACATTTCACCATTAATGTTGTGCTCACCGATCAGATTTATATCATAAGGAGTCGTGTATTCAGGTTCTTGGGTTCCAACCAAATGATCGACGGCCGCTTCAAGCCCCAGTCTCTCTCCGAAATTCTTGGTCCCGATAAAACCTGGGGCATGGACGGGAATAATCGGAATGTTCCAGTGTTTTTCCGCCGCTGCACATACTGCATCGATATCATCCCCGATCAGAGCGGTCATACAGGTTTCATAAACAAAGACACCTTTCGGATGGTACTTATCAACTGCATAGTCGATCGCTTTAGCTAGCTTCTTTTCTCCGCCATGAATCACATCCATCTCGCCAATGTCGGTTGTAAACCCCATCTGAGTTTTGTCCAAACCCTCATACGTGGTGCCAACGTGACGGAATTCCCAGGTTGAGCCGACACAAGTCATGGGTCCATGCACGAGATGAATAGCATCAGAAACTGGCGCTAGAGCAAAATAGGCACCCTCAAAAGCACAGCCAAAGGTAGCAAGTCCCGGCGGTTCATTTCCTTTACAATTTTTTTTACTTACATTGTAGTGCTTACAAGAAGTATCATTGCGAAGTTCTTCAATTGTGCCTTTATTCATGATAGAATCCTCCTTTCCGAGAAGATCTGACCTCAAAACCTTCAAATAACCGTTATCTTCAATCATATAGTTTGTCGTAATAAACTCACAAAACGTCTTCTGTCGCCGAACATTCTTCGAAGTCGGGGCAATGGGCACAAAACGGAAATCTTTCTCCATCAGCTGTAATAATTTCTCGACTGCAATTTTCGCAATAGGGATATTTCTCAAGGTCGAGGTTATTTTCCTCACGCATCTGCTTATAGATAAAGCGCTTCCATTTTAAATCGTAAATATTTTTTACTGCAAACGGTTTAAAATAGCGGATCATAGCTTCCGTCAGTTCATTTCTGGAAAATAGACCAATACTTCTCCACATATGGTCCCCGACCTGGCATCTCCGAATAAAGATATGTGCCACCCAGGATTCGAGGGGGACTGCTGAGGTTCGATTAGCTATAAGCATTTCTCTAAGCACAGGCTCCGCCGGCGCATCGTCGCCCGGATTGGCATTTTGGGGTACTAGCTCGTCAATCGAATAGCTTCCCGGAAACATTTTCTCTAATATCTCTGCGATTGTATTCCGCGCAAGACCAAGGGCTTCCGTGAGAGGATGATAGTCAACTTCTGCCATTGCTGTTGCCAAAGCACAGGAAACGACATGGCGGTCAAATTCATCGCCCTCTCCCTTAAAGGCCATTAATCGCTCTCTTACTCCTGCTGCATGATTCGGAGGCACATGATTGGGCTTAGGGGCAAAATATTGATTAGGAAAATTTGGCAACATCATCTCTCCTTTCCGCCAAGAATTTAGGGGATAATTGCAAATAGTGTTCTTTGGGTATTGGAACAACTGTCTGCAATTATCTTTCTTTGCCAATTCGTAAAAAATGGCATCAGTGGAAACCCTAGTTCTTACATAATTAATTCCATATCCTCATCCAAGGCATCCCGATCGACCCTGTCTAAAAGCGTATTGCTGATCATTTCTACCAAACGCATTGCACCTCTGTAACCAACGATGGGCAGATAAGAATGAACACCCCTATCCATAATTGGGAAACCGACCCTTACCAGTGGTATATCTTCCGCTCTGGAAATGTATTTGCCATAGGTTGTTCCCATCAAGAGGTCAACTGGTTCCTCCTTGATCCATTGGTGGAGTGTGAACAAGTCACCCGCGGCTTTAACCTTGCCATCGACACCCGCCTCTTCAAGCATGGGACGCACTTCTTTTTCAAAGGCTTCTCCAGGTGTACCGGTGAGGACGTATTTAGGAATCATGCCCAACTCCAGCAGAAACGCCGTTAGTCCTATGAGAATATCCGGGTCTCCAAAGAGAGCGACTTTTTTGCCGTGATAATGTTGATGTAGGTCAGCCATGATATCAATGACCTGACCTCTTTCTTCTTCCAGTTCCATGGAGACTTCTTTACCAGTAAGCCTCGAGGCCGCTACTAAGAAATCATCCGTAGCATTAATTCCGATAGGAGTTAGGAGAGTTCTGGCCGGGACCTTACATTTTTTCTTCAGTTCAAAGGCACTGTCTGCGGAGGCAAAACTTCCCAAAGCCAAAGTAGCGATTGAGTTCCCTGCATCAATAATATCCTCGACTTTTGTTCCACCTTCTGGAAAAATATTATAATTAGACGTCAGTGCTGCATCTAAGACACCACTCGTGTCCGGAAACATGATGAATTCTGCACCCATTGATTTCAACATCCTCTTAATTTCCCGCATGTCCCCGGGATTTACAAAACCAGGTATGATGTTGAGTTTTCCGTTAGGTTGGTTACTATTCACGCTAAGATATTTAACCATGCCCTTGGTCATATTGGAAAATCCCACAATATGCGAACCTACATAGCTCGGTGTATTGGCATGGATGACAAATTTGCCTTCCGGAATCGTAGCCTGGGCAATATACGTCGGAATATCATCGCCGATGGTTTCTGACAAACAAGTTGTGTGAATCGCCATAATATCCGGATTATAAATAGCAAAGACATTATTGATGGATGTTTTTAAGTTTGATCCTCCCCCGAATACTGCGGATCCTTCTGTGAAGGAACTCGTCGATGCTTCGACCGGTTCCCTGAAATGTCTGCTTAAATGTGATCTAAAGTACATTTGGCAACCTTGAGAGCCATGACTATGCGGCAAACAATTGTGTATCCCTAAAGCAGCATACGTTGCACCCAGAGGTTGGCAAGTTTTAGCTGGATTGATGACAATAGCTTTGCGTTCAATGCATTCTTTTGGTGTATGATCTAACATTTAGCCCACCTCCTCGATATAATTACCTTCGAGCATCGGCTCGGTTTTCCATTTAGGTTTGATTAACTTCCAGGCCGGTGTTGTTAAGCCCATGGCTATATCCCTGGCAAAGATCACAGCCCCCTTAAACCCTGCAAAAGGTCCACTGTAGTCATAGGAATGAAGTTGCTTAGAAAAGGTTCCCATTTTATGAATCACATATTTTTCTTTGATACCTGAACCAAAAACATCCGGCTTCAATAATTTCATGAACGATTCCATTTCATAATGATTAATATCATCCACAACGACAGTTCCATCATTCATAATCTTGATCATACCTTCAAAATAATTCAAGGACATTTCCTTGCTCAGTTGAGCATACCGTTCTTCGGACAGGATCAGACGATAGCTTTTCTCATCACGCTCAACGACTAAATTTTCAATGTTTTTGTTGTCGGCATTGGCTTTGATTGTCGGGATAACTTCTCTGCCTTCATAATCATCCCGATGGGCAAATTCAAACCCAGCGAGAACTGTTTCCATACCCAGCTCTTTGAACAAACCCTGGAAATGGTTAGCCCGAGAACCTCCCACAAAAAGTGCCGCAGTTTTTCCCTTACAAATCTCTCTATATTTTTCCATCTTAGGCCCTATCGCCAGCAGCTCTGCCTCAATCAACTCTTCGGTCCTCTCAATTAAGCCAGGATCATTAAAATATTTGGCAGTATCTCTTAAGGACTGAATCGTACTTTCAATGCCCAGGAAGTTAACTTTAATCCAATCGGTACCATGTTTTTCACGTAACATTTCGGCTACATAGTTGATCGAACGATGGCACTGAACTAAGTTCAAATCAGCTTTATGAGCGCTTCTTAGCCTTTCAACCGTGCCGTCTCCCGACATGATGGAAATAATATTATAGCCGATAATTTTTAATAATCGTTCAATTTCCCAACCGTCACCACCAATGTTGTATTCCCCCAGGATATTGATTGAGAAATCCTTTTTAGGAGCATCTCCGGTCCCCATAATGTGTTTAAACAAGCCGTTATTAGCAATGTGGTGGCCGGCAGATTGGCTGACTCCCTTATACCCTTCACAGTTAAAGGCAATTGTTTGAACTCCAAGTTCCTTTTCGGCCCAGACTGCTACAGCATTGATGTCATCCCCAATCAATCCTACCGGACAGGTGGCGCAGATCATGACCGTTTTAGGGTGAAAAATCTCCACTACTTCGGTGATTGCCGCTCTCAGCTTCTTTTCACCACCAAAAACAATATCTGCCTCCTGCATATCTGTCGAAAAACAATAAGCAAGAAAGTTGTGCTCTTCGCCTTCATTTTTTCTAGCCTTATTTCGTCGAGTCAACCAGCTGTAATAACCGCAGCCGATTGGCCCATGGGTTATCGCGATCGTATCTTTCAAAGGGCCGACTACAACCCCTTTACACCCTGCATAGGTACATCCTCTTTCAGTAATGATGCCCGGTATCGTCCTGGTGTCGGCGACCATCTCTTGAGGCGCTAGGCATTGGTCCACGACCAGGGTGTGTCCTTTTCTGCCTTTAAAGGCTGCGGCAGGGTATTTATCCAGCATTTTACCTAATTCTTCTTTCATGATGCTTTTATCTTTCATGATCAACGACACCTCCCTATTCTTAGATTGCGATTTCACCCGTTTCCCCTGTTCTCACGCGTATGGAATCCAAAACCGGCAGGACAAATATCTTTCCATCTCCCGGGTTCCCTTTTTGATTTATGGCAATGATGATATCGACAATCTTTTTAATGTCATCATCCTTAGCGACGATTGTGATCAATCGTTTCGGTATAAGCCGATGCCCTTCCGAGATAGACTCCGCAACCGTCGAGGACATACTCTCATTGCCGCCGGATAATAGATCTTCGACCAAAGAAAAATCAACCTTTTTTTTACCTCTTCCGGCAACCTTTCTACAACTGATCGACGGAAACCCTGCGTCCAAAAGAGCCTCCTTGGTTTTGCTAATCATGTTCATTCTTATGACCGCCATTACCTCTTTCATAAAAACCCCTCCTGTATTTTACAGCTGCGTTAGCCCCGAGCTGATTGTATAAGCCTCATCAACCGGGCTCACAAATATTTTCCCATCCCCGAAGGCGCCTTTTAGACTTGTTTTGGCGTTCCTCATAATCAGCTTAATGACATCATCCTTATCTTCATCGTTGACGACCATCATCAACATTTCCTTCGGTATTTCATCGTAGAAAACATCCCCAACCCTTACACCCCGTTGCTTGCCACGTCCCATAACATCCATTTTAGTCACGGCTGGAAATCCTGCATCACTTAACTCCGAAAGCACTATGCCAACTTTTTCCGGTCTGATAATTGCTCTAATCATGATCATAATGACATCCTCCAATCTATTTGAAAGTAGACACTTTAGTTAAATAGCCCATTTAAATGATCTCATTTTCCTGATCTTAAATATCCATTAGTCCATGGGCCATCAAGATTTCTTCTAATCGATCCTGAGCCATTGGCTTCGGAATAACAAACATCTGATTGCCATCAATCGCTCTG
>OMOF01000013.1 GCA_900290375.1 Candidatus Desulfosporosinus infrequens | reverse complement strand
GGCGGGTATATTCCTTGGCATATTGCAGCTAAACCCAGTCACATTGATCAAAAGATTGAGTTTTTAATTGCTGGGTGGCCTAAACAAGGAACGATGAATGATTGTCAATTGCTTTATGCAACCGCACCGATGTCACAACCAAAGGAACTTTGTATGCCACTTCAGGGGGTATTAATTGGACCCGGTGCCGGAGATCAATGGGACAATGGTTACATTTATCGGAGTAGTTTTGTTCGGGAACTAGGTGATGCTCCCAAATTCCGTATTTGGTATTCGGCTTGTTCGAAAAAAAAATCTTGGCATATTGGATATACTGAAGGGATCTTGGATAGTATTCCGTCACAAACATTATGAATACTTCCGATAGATATTTTACGAGCCGACGATTACTGAGTTAATGCATGGTTTAAGAGGTATTTCTGGCGAAGTTTATAAGCAGAGTGCTATACTATATTTAAAGTTTCAAATATAAAGGAGGAACGTTACCTTGAATGTGATTGTGATGGGAGTCTGCCTCATTCGTAGGATATTGTGAGACAGGTGTTATGGATAATGAAGGGGGAGAAACACGATGAGGTACTATAAACGCAAAGTAATTACGTATATCCTATTTTTATTCTGTGGTGTAATAGTTTTGTTGTCAGGTTTAATCCAATTAAAGACGAATAATTATAGTAGCGGTATTTTCCAGATGGGAGTTGCATTGCTCTTTGCTTTTGATGCCTATGTCTATAAAAAGCCATATCTGGGTTTGAGTAAAGAGAAACTCATGATTAACAATGGCTTTTCGAAGATAGAGATCTTATTGAAGGATGTTAACTTAATAGAAGAAGAAAATAAGAAGTTAATCATAACTTACTCACGAGGTCCCTCAACGATGAAACTAAAAATATTACTATCCCATTTACAGAACCCTGACAAAGAGCAATTAATTATAGATTTGAAAAATGAATTAGGAGCCAAAGTTTGTGTGGGTTAGTACAGATAGCAAGGAGACTTGCGCAGGGATTTAGGTAGGTATAAGTTACTGTGTCAGCGGAGAAGTCAGCGCAAGGAAGGAGGGAGGTAGACGAGATGGAAACTAATTATCGCATTGCTTATGATAAATATTGGCGTGATTTAAAAAGAAAGATGCCGGAGGAAATTGCAACGCAGCTTACTGTGACTTACTGTAGTGACACTCGCCAATTTACTGTGAGTTTTTTTAACTCGGAGTATATTCTGGATTGCAATACCGAAACTATTCGTAGGAAAACGGACGGCCATGTCCCAGAAATTATGGCATCCATAATAATGCTTAATTACCTAGCATATTCACGCCCACCTCAAAAAACGATTGAAAAATGGGTAAGTCTGAAAGAAATACCGAACGGCGGGATGTTGTTCTACCCTGCGTTTCATAAAAATGCGATTGAAGGTCTCATCGAGGCGTTTGGACATCAGGCCAACCAATTATTGGTGAGTGCGACCGCCTTGGGAGGTCAACCAGCAGCATTCGGCAATGCGTCCGCTATTTTCAAGGCCTTCCCGGAAATTCCCNNAGATGAAGAAGTTCGTGCCAACGCCACCATCCTTTACGACCCTTCCATTGAACTTATGTTGCACATTGAGAGCGTTATCGGCCTTGGTATGTATCTGTCAAATCAGTTGAAGAAACTGGCAACTTTTTCTTCATCGCAAACATAACAATTGTGGTTTCACTTTTTCCGTTTAACAGTGGTTGTTATAGGAGACGACTGCGGATTTTAATACGTTATTTACTTGAATGTGCCTTGATCGATGATTAATGGTAGCACTCAGCAAAGAAGCTCTAAGTAGCAGGTGTGGATTTTACTCACCAGCCACTTAGAGCTTAATTGAAATATAATTTACCTATGTTCGATAAAGGAAAGAAGCTTTTGCTTGAAAGATTTTGGCGGTTCATTTAGAATAGTATCAAATGAGGAGTGTTTAGAGAGACAAAGTGAAAAACCTATTAAATTTATAATTGAATTGGAGTAGAATATGGTTAAAGAGCTTTTTGTTAATGCAGCCATTATTATTGCTACTATAAGTATAGGTAACCAGATTCTTATTAATGAGGAGATAACCTCGTCTTCCCCTCTGAAGATAAGAGTATTTTTTGGTTGTATGTCGGGCATATTAGGAATAATTTTAATGCTTTATAGTATTAACGTTGTGCCAAATGTTATTATGGATTTTAGAAATATCACAATAGTTTTATCTGCCACTTATTGCGGTTTCTTAGGTGCACTTATAACCGGATTAATCCTAGGGCTGTTTAGATTGCTTTTTCAGGGCTTAACCTTTTCATCAATCCTAGCAACACTAGGTATTGTTGCTATAGCGATTAGTTGTGCATTGACAACTAAATACATCAAGAAAAGATCAAATAAGTGGATAATCTTGAGTTTATATACGTTAATTTATCCTACAATAGTCTTTATTATGGTTATTCAAAGCCGGATATTATTAATGAAAACAATATTAATTTACTGGATTAGTACAGTTGTCGCGTCAGTCGTAGTTTTTGTATATCTTCAATTTATAGATATACTAAGATTCACATTTCAAAAATATCAACAAGATTCAACCAAAGATCATCGTACGGGACTTAATAATGTCAGACAGTTTGATAAAGAGTTTAATAGAATAGTAAATGGCTTGACTGATAAAAGTATTATTACTATGCTTTTTATTGATATCGACCATTTCAAGAAAGTTAATGATGTTCATGGACATAGAAACGGAGACCAGGTTTTAGAGGATTTGGGTAAAATTTTATTAAACACCACTAATTCAAACGATATTGTATCGCGCAATGGCGGTGAGGAGTTTTCAGTTATTATGACGGATTGTCCACGCGATAAAGTCTTGGGTGTAGCTGAGAGGATAAGAAGGGAAGTTCAGGACCATAAGTTCCTCTTATTAAACGCCCAATCGATTAATATTACAATATCAATTGGGGTAGCAATATATCCGTTTTCAGTTAATAATATTCAAGAGATAGTAGAGAAAGCAGATTCGGCACTATATGAAGCAAAAAGAACAGGAAGGAATAAAGTGGTTGTTTGTAAATCGATTCAGAATGCGAGCGCAGATTTTTCGGCGTCTCGTGAATAGATTAATAAAAGAAGCCACCCGTGGGTGGCGTGCGTAATTAGAATATTCTTCGAGCACTGAATGCAACTGTCATTTAAAGCATATTAGCCATTGCCTTGATCTGCTCCGCACATAATGTTAAGCTTTCTACCGAAGCATATACCTCTTCAGCAGCAGCAGAGATTTCCTGCACTCCTGTCTCAAGATTACTAATTTCATCGCTCATTTCACTACCCATACTTTGAATACTGGCAATGATTTGTTTAATTTGTCTTGCTGATTCGGTACTAGTGCCAGCTAACTTTTGTATCTCCGCTGCCACAACAGCGAACCCTTTGCCTGCCACTCCGGCTCTTGCAGCTTCAATGGAGGCGTTGAGGCCAAGCATATTTGTGCTTTTGGCAACCGAGTCAATATATTTGATAATCGATTCAGTATCTTTAGTTTTATCTTGGACTTTATTTGATTGGAGGGTTAAAGCTTCACCAGCGTTAGCCTGATTTTGGGTAGCTAAAGAAATATTTTTCATGGCCTCACTTACTTGATAAAGGGAATCAACCATATAGGTTATTTTTATAGGTAGCTCCTCAGAAAGTTGAAGAACAGTCGTCGGCATTGCTGCTGCGATTCCCCCAATAACCTCACCATCTACAATTATAGGATAGCCTATAGCCATATAGGGAACTCCAAAAACCTCAGGACCTTTTTCCTCAATATTTTTGGTTTTACTACTAATGATTTTCGCGGCTGCAGAATTTGGGGGTATAGTGTCGCCNNGCAAATCGACTTTGGAACCCCGCATAACTATGATGTATCTTTCCTTATCAAATAAGACGACCGTCCCTTTACCTAAACCCATCAAATGAAATAGAGGGATTAGTTGGCGAAAATCTTCTAGCACTTGTATGCACTCCAGTCTAATTTTTGAATTTCGAAACTACCAATTCTGCCAATTCTACTAAATAATTAAAAAAAGTGTGAACTATGTTGCTTCTTTTATTCATAATACAGTACTATAATGTATTATCATACAGAATTCTGTCGACAAGTTTCGACCAAATTATCAGTAGAATACTCATCAATCAATAATAAAGGTAGGCATAACAGAAAAACTATGGGGATTTACAAGCAATATTTTAACAAGTATAAGTTCTTATTTTTTACGGCGATTATCTGTGTGTTTTTTGAAGCAATCTGTGATCTCTTGCAGCCGACTATTATGGCGCATATTATCGACGAGGGCGTAAGAAATAGTCAGGTGGTAACCGTGCTTAAGCTGGGCGCGCTGATGCTGATGATAACTGTGGTTGGAGCCTGCTTCGCGGCAACTCGGAATATTTTGGCAAGCAAAGTTTCCCAAAGCTTCAGTGCGGATTTAAGGTATGATTTATTTGCCAAAATTATTAATTTCTCCGAGATCAGCGCAGATAAAATTGAAAGCGGTTCGCTGATAACCCGGATGACCAATGACACCTCTCAAGTAACTCAATTCATTAACGGTTTGATGAGAATTTTCTTTAAAGCACCTGTGACCTGCCTAGGCAGCATCATTCTGGCAGTCATGTTAAGCCCTCAGATGAGTTTGATTTTATTTCTTGTTGTGGCAATTGTTGCGACCTTGATTGTGATCAGTATGAAATTGAGTTATGTACGTTTTGCTAAGGTGCAGTATGCTATTGATACAGTCAATACGGTTGTTCAGGAATACCTGCTGGGCATAAGGCTGGTGAAGGCTTTCGGACGGTATGGAGATGAGGAAGGAAAGTTTGAAGGCGCCAATGCAGATTTATCAAATAAAACCGTGTCTTCCCAGATTGTTATTGCGTATTTTTCTCCTCTTATGTCACTGACCATCAGTGTCGGAATTGCTTCAATCCTTTATATCGGAAGCATACTATTCGGTAACGGTGAAATCGAAGTCGGTAGGGTCGCGGCTTTCATAAATTACATGGCGCAGATTTTAGCTTCTCTGATTATGATAACCAATGTCTTCAATACGTTTGTGCGGACTAAAGCATCAACTGCAAGGATTATGGAAGTGTTAAACAGTGAAGCGGATTTTACAGGCTCTGAACAAATGGTAGAGCATGGTGCTTGGGAGCTAGCCTTTGATGACGTGACGTTCGCATATCCGAACGGTAGCGGTATACCGACGATCCGAAATCTTTCCTTTAAGGTTAAGCTAGGAGAAACTCTGGCCATTATCGGTCCTACTGGTTCGGGAAAATCAACGCTTGTTTGGCTAGGTCTCCATTTTTATGATATCGAAAGAGGCGCGATTTACTTAAATGGTACTAATATTAAAACACTTGACTGCCATACTCTGAGAGATAGTATCGCCGTAGCTCCGCAAAAGAGCATGCTATTTACCGGGACAGTATTTGAAAATATAGCTTGGGGCGATCCGAATGCCGCCCCAGAGGAAGTCGTGAAAGCGGCCCAGGCAGCGCAGGCCGATGAATTTATTCAAAATATGCCCGTTCAATATGAGAGTATTTTAGGTCAGGCTGGGGTAAATCTTTCCGGCGGTCAAAAGCAACGTATTTCGATTGCTAGGGCGTTGGTTAAGAAGGCACCTATTCTGATTTTAGACGATTGCACAAGTGCGCTTGATGCAGTCACAGAAGCGAAGGTTAGAAACGCCTTGAAAACTCTTGATGCTAAAAAAACCGTAATAGTGATAACGCAAAGGATAGGGACCGCAATGTTTGCCGATAAGATTCTCGTGCTTGACAATGGCGTGAATGTAGGATTTGGCAGCCATAAAGAACTGCTTGATTCATGCCAAACTTACAGAGGAATTTTCGACTCGCAAATTGGCGGCGACCTGAAGGGTAAGACAGATGGCTGAAAATAATATTAGCAAAAATTATGAAAAAATGCCTAATCTGGGCAAGATGGGCGGTGGACGTGAGCGGTTTGCCTTGACAGCAAAACCAAAAAACTCCAAAGCAACCTTGCTCAGATTAGTTAAAACCTTTATGCTCTGGCGTAAATCCTTCCTATTGGCAGTAGTGCTGACGCTCATTTCCTCCACGGTTTCCCTTTTCACACCTTTATTATTGGGCAAAGCGATCAATACCTTTAATACAAAAACAAATAGGGTGGATACTTCTCTTTTGAGAGTTATCCTTATTGCGCTAGTTTTATGTTATCTGGCAAGCTGGATTATTGATACTTTAACTGGGGTGCTGATGACAAAGGTTACACAGAAACTGGTAAAGTATATAAGATTCCAATTTTTCTCAAAGTTACAGAGAATTTCGCTGAACTTTTACGACACACGGTCCCATGGAGATACAATGAGTCGGATAACAAACGATGTTGATAACATCAGCAGTACTATTGCTCAAACGACAACACAGCTTGTAGCCAGCATTTTTTCTGTCACAGGCGCCTTTGTTATGATGCTGGTTTTAAGCCCGATTTTAACGCTAGTGGCAATGGTATCGATTCCATTTTTCCTGATCTTGACAAAAACGATCGCCAGCCGTAGCCGCAAGTATTTTTTAGGCCAGCAGCAAAAGTTAGGTGCCTTAAATGGAGTAGTTGAAGAGAACATTGTCGGACTTAAAATGGTAAAAGCGTTTAACCGGCAGCAAAATGTCTTAGCCGATTTTAAAAGCATCAACAACGAGCTTTGCAGTTATTCCACGAAGGCTCAGATCTGGTCTGGTTTTATGATGCCGTTTATGAACGTAATCAATAACATAAGCTTTGCCTTAATAGCATGTGCCGGAGGAATATTGTCGATAAAGGGCATGATAACAGTCGGGGTGGTGGTGAGCTTTCTCACCTATTCTAAGCAGTTTGGGCAGCCGCTGAATAATATAGCGGGCATGTTTAATAATATTCAGTCGGCTCTAGCCGGTGCGGAAAGAGTTTTTGAAATCATGGATGAAGAGGAAGAGTCCCCTGATAAATCTGGTCTTAAAGAAATGATTAACCCTAAAGGAGAAGTTGAATTTCGCAATGTGTCATTTTCCTATAATACTGGTAGGCCTGTTTTAAGAAATATAAATTTTAAAGTTAACTCCGGAGAAGTTGTTGCTTTGGTTGGCGAAACAGGAGCGGGGAAAACTACGATCGTAAATCTTCTGACCCGCTTTTATGAATTGGACCAAGGGGAAATTCTGATTGACAATACAGATATTACGGACATTTCTAGAAAAAATCTCAGAAGTTGCTTTTCAGTCGTTTTACAGGATACCTGTCTTTTTACTGGTACGATCTATGACAATATCAGATATTCAAGACCGAGTGCATCCGGCATCGAAGTTAAAGAGGCCGCAAAACTGGCTCATGCTGATGAGTTTATATCCCGTTTACCAAAGGGTTATGATACAATTGTAACAGGCAGCACGGATAATCTCAGTCAGGGACAGCGGCAATTGCTGGCAATTGCCCGGGCTATTTTGTGTAATGCCCCAATTTTGATTCTGGATGAAGCCACAAGCAGCGTTGATACAAAAACCGAAAAAGAAATTCAGCAGGCCCTGTTGCTGCTGATGAATAATCGTACTAGCTTTTTAATAGCACACCGACTTTCGACTATTCGCGATGCTGACAAAATTATGGTCATTGGCAACGGGGAGATATTGGAGAGTGGAACTCATGCTGACCTTATGAAAAACAAAGGCGACTATTATAAAATGGTAATAAGCCAAATGGGATATGATGATTTCCAAACAACTCTGCCAGCAAAGAATAATTAGGAGGGCTTGAAATGACGGTAATAACCAACAAGTCGACAATTACTGACGAAAATATACTCAACATTCGTAATGCGATAGAGCATAGGGCTACTTGGATGTCTCTAATGATGGATGAAGCAAGGAATAGTGGTCTCGACTGGGATAATTTTGCCAGAAAAGCCATATTTCGAACCGGATGCTTTCATGGCAAGGATGTTGCACTAAAGTGTACGAATCTTTCTGATCTGAAAGAATTCGCTGATATTTTCGCAGATGAGGCAGGAAAGAAGATTTTCGAAAGGAATATTACGGAATTGAGCGATGATAAGCTCTCGATAGAGTTTCATTACTGTCCACTGGTTAGCGCTTGGATCAAGCAAGGATTTTCCGACGAGGATATAGCCCAGCTTTGTGACATTGCGATGGAGGGTGACCGTGGGATAGTTAATAGCTTTCCAGCGTTTCAATTCGAGCTTGGTAAGACAATCGCCCAGGGTAATCCTGTCTGCGAACTTAACTTTATTAAAAAGAAGTAAGTGCCATTGAAATAAGATGAGCAAGATTTCGCTAATGTTTGAGAGATCCCATGAATCTCTCTTTTGTGTTCCTGAAATTAAATAGGAGTGTAAAATCAGTAATAATGTGAACTGATTTTACACTCCTATTCCTATTTTCTTCTGATTTTTGACAGCGGCTGTAATTTAATTAGAACTACACCTCAGCCATGATTTCCCCCATACTGGTCACATCATAGCTCCCGATGCCTAATACCTCATTTCTAAAAGCTACTGATTTTAGGATAGACATCATAGCCTGAAAATAGGGCTTATCTATATCTTCCGTACGAACCACTAAGTCATAACGTTCTATTTGCAAGGGGACAAAGTCAAGATTATTGACTTGCTGGGCTGCTTTTTCAATTCCCAACCCTACGTCCGCCTCACCGCGGGCGATTTTGCTGGCAACAGCAATATGACTCATTTCTTCGTTGTTATAGCCATTAACGTATTGGTGCGCAATTCCTTGAATTCGTAAGTGTTCGTCCAATAAAACTCTAGCCCCAGAGCCTCGTTCCCGGTTGACGAATCGTAAGTCTGAACGAGCTAAGTCTGTCCAAGTGAGAATTTTCTTGGGATTGCCTTTGGCAACATAAAACCCTTCTGTCCGATAAACCATGTTTATTAATATTGCTCGGTGTCCAGGCATCATTCTTCGGACGTACGGCGTATTATATTCGTTGGTGTCACTATCCCAGAGGTGAGCGGTGACGACGTTGGCCATACCTTTGTATAAAGCCATGAGCCCGTCGATGCTACCTATATTCTGGCGAAGGAAACGGACATGGGGGAATTTTTTTTCTAAATGCCGGCTTAAGATATCGAGAGTCATATCCTGACCACAGATAATTAAGCCCTCGTCCAACGGGGAACTGGAACTAGGGGTTGCGGGCGGCAGTGAAGAAGCAGCAAAAGAGGTTGTGTTTTTTGAATTGCGCTTAAACGCTTCAATATCCGCACTGTCGACTCGTACCTTGCGGCCAACGTGGTAGGCGGCTAACTCATCGCGTTTAATAAGTTCATAAACGGTATATTTAGAGATGTTAAGGATTTTAGCCACTTCTTCAGGTGTGTAAGAAACATCTTCGGACATACTAGTTCACCCGTCTCCCTGTTAGTATAGTCTAGTTAGAGTTTAAACGATCCTATCCCATTCTAACCTATTATAGCATATCGTAAAATCAAGTTGTAGCTTGGTTTTGCTTGGGGATGGTAGGAGGACCTATGAGGAGGGAAACCTATCAACGAAACCAGTTCAAATGAAGATTGCTAATCTATAATATTCTATTGTATAATAGCGTTGTGTTAAGGTAGTCCGTGTTAGGTTCAATTGTCGATTGGATTGGAATTGATTTGATAAACCAAACATAGACTAACCCAATATACTTAGAAACATAATTTGTTAGGGGGATTTCTAGTGAGAAAAGTTTCATGGTTATTAGTATTCAGTTTCGTGTTAATTCTGTCCTTGGTGGGCTGTGGTGCAGGAAATACTACCCAACCATCAACAAACGTCACACAGGCTAAACCTACCGAAATCCTAATATCGGCTGCAGCTAGTTTGCAAAATTCATTGACTGAACTCAAAACAGAATATGCTAAGACAAAACCCGATGTCAAGTTAACCTTTAGTTTTGGAGCGTCAGGCACGCTGCAACAGCAAATCGAACAGGGTGCTCCGGTCGACCTGTTCATTTCGGCTGGAAAATCGCAAATGGATGCGCTAGAACAAAAGAATTTGCTGGTTAAAGACAGCAGAATCAACTTACTGGGCAATGATTTAGTTCTTATTACGGGGAAAGATAATACCAAAGTTACGTCCCTCGACGATCTCAGCCAAGCGAGTGTTAGCCATATCAGCATTGGAACCCCCAAGTCCGTACCAGCTGGGCAATATGCTCAAGATGCCCTAACGAGTCTTAAACTTTGGGATTCTTTGCAACCTAAAATGGTGATGGCTAAGGATGTGACCTCAGTTCTGAATTTTGTCGAAACAGGGAACGCGGATGCTGGATTTGTCTACCGATCTGATGCATTAGGTTCAACTAAAGTTAAGGTCGTTGCGGTGGTTCCAGACAGTAGCCACAAACCTATTGTCTATCCTGCAGCGGTTATTGTAGCATCTAAAAACCAACAAACTGCCGAAGATTTTCTCAAGTATTTACAAAGCCCAGAGGCCCAACAAGTCTTTGTAAAAGATGGGTTTAAGTCCTTAACAAAATAAATTAGTGTCCAGGAGTGCCCTATGGAATTTGACTTCATTCCGATTATTCTATCTCTGAAAGTTGCCTTTGCTTCTGTGGTTATTGTGACTTGTTCTTGTATACCAATAGCTAGTTTTATGGCCAAGCATGAGTTCGTGGGCAAAGATGTTGTCGAGTCTTTGATCGCTTTGCCCTTGGTTCTCCCGCCCTCAGTGATTGGTTTTATGTTACTCGTATTTTTTGGGAAGAATGGTCCCATGGGTAAGCTGCTGGAACAGTGGTTTCAAATTAAAGTCGTCTTTACCCTGGCGGGAGCAGTTATAGCGGCCGCGGTCGTCTCTTTTCCGTTGATGTATCAAGCAGTAAAGGCTGCCATTGAGAGTATCGATCAAAATCTGGAGCAGGCTGCGCGTACTTTGGGTGCGAGAGAGTACAGGGTATTTTTTACGATAACCCTTCCTCTCGCTTGGAATGGTATTATGGCAGGCTTTGTCTTAGCCTTCGCGCGTTCACTAGGGGAATTTGGTGCGACATTGATGATTGCTGGCAATATCCCAGGCAAGACTCAAACAATGCCTTTAGCCATCTATTTTGATAATGATGCCGGCGACCTAAGGCAAGCAAGCATCTTAGTTATCCTCATGACGGTCTTCAGTTTCTTGGTTATTTATGGAGTGAACCGCTGGAGAAGGGGATTAAGACGGGATTCAAGAGGAGATGGAATATAATGTTCAAAGCTCATTTTAAAAAGAAATTACCCACCTTCGAGCTTGAAGTAGATATCTCCTTGAGCCAGGGAATCCTTGCTCTGGTAGGTTCCTCTGGGGCTGGCAAGACGACGATCCTCCAGTGTCTGGCAGGTCTCCAAACCCCTTCTTGGGGGGAAATTAATATCCATGATAAAATCGTCTTTTCGTCTGAGTATGGCAAGGACGTTCCAATCAGAAATCGCCATATAGGGTATCTTTTTCAAGACTATGCTCTCTTCCCACATATGACCGTTGAAAAAAATGTTGTTTATGGGAAGCCCAAAAAAGGGAGTAATCCCAACAAGGCACTTACAGCTACCAACGTCTTACAGATGTTAAAGATCGAACATCTGCGTAATCGTTATCCTAAGCAGATTTCGGGAGGAGAAAAACAAAGAGTTGCTCTTGCTCGTGCCTTAATGACTGAACCCGAACTTTTATTGCTTGATGAACCTTTATCCGCCCTTGACCAAGACACACGGAGTTCACTCCAACAAGAGTTACTTAAGCTCCAAGCCCAATGGCAGATTCCCTTTATTCTAGTTACGCATGATGTTCAGGAAGCAGAAATGCTTGGCGACCAGATTATTAAACTTGATCATGGTAAACAAGAGGTCTTAAAAAAGCTCACTATAGCCCAGTAAACGCATCCTTTGCATTTATATTATGAAATCTAGAAAAAATAAAGATAAATCTCCGAGCCAGAATGACCTAAAGATAAATCTATGGTTGCTGGACAGGGCCTAGACCCTCAGGGTGTTCCCGGAAACAGGTATGCCTTCATGTTTTGAAAAGGAGTAGCAAGTATTAAACTGGGACGCCAGTTTATTTATGGCTCCCTTTTTGGGAGCCATATTTTATTTTTACTGTTCATGACGAGGAAAAGGGGGTCATGGTGTTTATAGTGATTTAAGGGGGCTCGATTATTCCCCACTGCTAATATCCTTAAGAGCAGCAATCATCGCAACAATTGTGACCTTTTTCTTCGGAATCGCGGCTGCCTGCTTGATGGCAGGGTATCGGGGAAAATTCAAGGGTTTGATTGACGGGGCCCTTACTTTACCACTCGTTTTACCACCGACGGTTGTAGGCTTTTTGTTGCTTATCCTGTTTGGCAAGAACGGGCCTCTTGGCAAACTCCTGATGGCCCTTGGGACATCCGTTATCTTCTCTTGGCCGGCAACTGTTATTGCCGCTGCAGTGGTCGCTTTTCCCTTAATGTATCGTACAGTAAGAAGTGCCTTTGAACAAATTGACCAAAATATTATATATGCAGCTCGTACTCTAGGTGTCTCAGAGTGGAAAATCTTCTGGAAGATAACGATTCCACTTTCTTGGCCGGGAGTAGCGGCTGGTACTGTTTTAGCCTTTGCGAGGGCTCTTGGCGATTTTGGCGCCACGCTCATGATTGGCGGTAATATACCTGGTAGAACATTGACTATTCCTGCCGCGATCTTCTTTGCGGCCGAGGGTGGGGAAATGAGAAAGGCTTTGATATGGGTGATACTAATCTTTATTATTTCGCTGATCGTTATGACCTTAATGAATTACTGGACTGATTACCAGCGCAAAATGATTGCTCATAACGGTAGAAAATAGGATGGAATTAGTGGTGGATATCCAAAAAAAACTGCCAGACTTTAAGCTTGAGGTGAGTTTTGAGGCAGGGTTAGAGGTTCTTGGACTTTTGGGAGCGTCTGGTTCAGGTAAAAGTATGACCTTGCGCTGCATCGCAGGCATTGATACACCCGATAGTGGGAAGATTGTGCTCAACGGCAGAACGTTGTTTGACTCTAAGAGAGGGATTAATCTTCCCTGTCGTAAGAGAAATCTGGGCTTTTTATTCCAAAATTACGCTCTGTTTCCCAATATGACGGTTGAGGATAACATCGGTTTCGGAATTGAAAACCGAAAACGAGAGGATAAACTGGCTATAATCAAGGGTATGGTGAGGATGATTAAGCTGGAAGGTTTGGAAAAGAGATACCCTAGCCAGCTTTCGGGAGGACAACAGCAGAGAGTTGCTCTAGCTCGGGCTTTAGCCATCAAGCCAGAAGCTCTGCTCTTAGATGAACCATTTTCGGCGCTAGACGATTATTTGAGAAGTCACATGATCGAACAATTGACAGAGACGCTATCCGACTATCAAGGGGTTACCCTGTATGTAACCCATAACATGGAAGAAGTCTATAGTATTTGCAATCAATTGGTCGTTCTGTCACGAGGGGGAATTGAAGCCAAAGGAGGGACAAAGGAAGTATTCAGGGCCCCACCTTCACTAGTATCCGCACGACTAACAGGGTGCAAGAACTTTTCTGTAGCAAAATACATATCAGCGTTTGAGTTCGTGGCTCTGGATTGGGGAATAAACATAACAACCACGAGTGAAATTTCCAGAAACATCGAATGTGTCGGTATTCGTGCCCACACACTTACCTTGGCTTTGGACGAAGAAAATGACATCGTGTTTAAATGCTGGCTTAAGTTTGCAAGTGAAGCTCCTTCACGGATGACAGTCTATCTGGCTGTGCAAAAGGATAGTGGAGGACAAGGTAACCAGCAAATTCAATGGGAGATCACCAAACAAATGTGGTTGGATTTAAAGGATAAACCACAGCCCTGGAAGCTTCGAATTAACCCTGAGGACCTAATTATAATCAAAGCATAATCTGTTCATTGTCTAATTTGCATTTCTCTAACTTAAATTCTACAGTAAAAATGTAATGAGGAAGAGGGGAAACAAACACATGAAACTATTTTATAAAATTAGAGAGACACATAAAGCTCAAGTTGCCTTAGGACTAATTGCTTGTTCCATCTTATTTCTGGTGCTCTTTGTTTCGGGGTGTTCAAGTGCTGCAAAGGAAACCTCAGCAACGGTAGGCAGTAACGTTGACCAGACTAAACCCGTGGAACTTTTGATAGCGACTGCTCCCAGTTTAAAAGGCTCACTTGAAGAAATCAAAGGGTTGTATGCGGTGAAAAATCCTCAAGTGAAATTAGTTTATAATTATGGGCCGTCCGGTACGCTACAAACTCAAATCGAGCAGGGTGCACCCACAGATATTTTTATTTCTCAAGGTAAGCCCCAAATGGATGCCTTAGAGCAAAAAGGGCTTATCAAGAAAGAGTCTAGAGTGAATTTGTTAGGCGATGAACTTGTTTTGATCGTCGATAAAAACAACACTTCTATCAATAGTTTCGAGGATTTAACCAAACCGGAGGTTAAGAAAATCGGAATTGGTGAGGCTGAATCAGTCCCTGCAGCCAAGACGACGAAAGAAACTCTAGATACCCTTAAATTATGGGACGCCTTACAACCCAAGCTGGTCATGGGTAAGGATCTAATGCAAGTTATGACGTACGTTGAGACGGGGAATGCTGAAGCAGGTTTTGTCTGGGATACGGTTGCAATCACCTCGGATAAAGTTAAAATTGTGGCAAAAGCACCGGTAAATTCACATAAACCGGTTGTCTTGCCGGCCGCGGTGGTAACAGCCTCTAAAAACAGCGATGCTGCTGCTAAGTTTCTGGAGTATTTGCAAAGTGATGAAGCTATGAATATTTTTGCCAAGAATGGTTTCGTAAAGGGTAAATAAAATCAATGAAATGAAGGTGGAGACCCTGCTTTATATCGGTGATGATACAATTGACCGCTGGATTAAAGAAGATATTCCGTACATTGATTTAACCACGCTGACGCTTGGTATCGGTGGAATGAAGGGGAAGATTCGCTTTACTGCGCGAGAATTTACGGTTTTATCTGGGGTAGAAGAAGTATTAAGGATCTTTGCAAAGCTTGGAGTTACGCCGCTTCGATCGTTACCGTCAGGTTCCGTTGTTAATAAAGGGGATATATTTATTGAAGCGGAGGGATTAGCCTCAAGCCTTCATATGGCTTGGAAAGTGTCGATGAATATCCTTGAATATTCCTCAGGTATTGCTACAAGAACAAAAAAGATGGTGGATAACGCTAAATCAGTAAACCCTCATGTGGCTGTTTTAGCTACGAGGAAATCATTTCCGGGAACTAAAGAGCTTTCAATTAAAGCCATAATTGCCGGAGGTGCTTTTCCTCACCGGCTGGGCTTATCTGAAACCATCTTAACCTTCAAACAACATATGGCTTTTCTGGGAGATATCAACGATCTTGTTCAAGTAATCAAAGAAATTAAAGCGAATGCCTGTGAGAAGAAGATCATTGTTGAGGTAGAAACCCTGGAAGATGCGCGCCTTTTGTCCGAAGCAGGAGTTGACGGATTGCAATTTGATAAGATCCCCCCCAGTGATTTAAAGAACATCGTGGATCAAATCAGACAACTTAACCCGCAGATTACACTGCTTGGAGCGGGTGGCATCAATGAAGGTAATATTGCTGATTACGCAGCTTCAGGAATTGATGCCATTGTGACGACTTCGATGTATTTTGGCAAACCTTCCGACATTGGAGTGACAATGGAAAAATATTAAACCCATGATCTGTAGCAGTAGAACCCGGAACATCCACTTATTGAAGTGGGTGTTCTGGAAGTGATAAATAACTAAGTTATACTTGTGAAATTTTATAGATTCTATCTCCGAGCCGTACTAACCTAAAGAGAAATCTATGGTTACCGGCCAGGGCTTTAAGCCCTCAGGGTGTAGCCGGAAACGGATATGCCTTCACTATTGAAAAGGAGGTGGCTAGGCCTGCTAGGCTTCGGTTTGGCATGCTCCACTTTCTATGGGTGGAGCTATTTTTATGACAATTAATAAACTGAATAATCGAATAGGACTGGATTTAATGAGCGAACATTTTATCATTGTAATTAACTAATCAAAAAATGAGTCCTTTATGAATGCGCAAGCAGCACAAAATAACTTGAGGAGGAATCAGGAATGTCAAGCATCTTTGTCAAGAGGGCAGTCTTCAAAGGACTGGCAATTTTACTTTGCCTTGGGATGACACCTTTGTTGCTAACCGGCTGTGGTAGTCAGGCTACCAGCACTACTCCGGTAACTTCACCGACGACCGGGAATTCGTCCCAGGCAACGACTCGGGTAATCACGGACATGGCGGGAAGACAGGTCACAATCCCGACGAAAATTAATACCGTTTATTGCGCCGTGCCAACCGCTGAGCCAATGGTGTATTCCCTGGCTCCAGAAAAATTGGCTGCGTGGGTCAATGCGCCTTCCGACGATGTGAAAAAGTACCTAAGCGATCGTGCCAAAAATCTCCCGGTCCTCGGCGGCTGGATGGGTGAAAAAAGCACCGCCAACCTTGAGGAAATAGCCAAGCTCGCTCCAGATCTGATCGTTTTTATGACGACAACCGGGGTCAACAATAATCCTGGGCAAATCGCCGACAGCATTACGAATCAGACCAAGCGGCCTGTGATTGTTATGGAGTCCAGATTGGCTGATACCGCCAAGGTATATAGGCTCATGGGGGATATTTTAGGAGTTCCAGATCGGGCAGAGACGCTTGCTTCCTATTGCGAGAAGAAAATGAAGGAAGTCAGCGATGTAGTTGCCAAAATTCCGCAAGACAAGCTGGTGAGCGTCTACTACGCTGAAGGAACCAGCGGGCTGGCTACCGATCCGTCCGGGTCCGACCATACGGAAGTTTTGGATTTTGTCAAAGGTAAAAACGTGGCCGATGTACAAGCCAAGGGTGGGCAAGGCATGACAAACGTTTCCATGGAGCAGGTGCTTTCTTGGAACCCAGATGTTGTTTTGGTCAGTTCCAACTCAGGCGGTGTTAAAGCTTATAACAGTATCTTAAATGATACCTCTTGGGGTAAGGTTAATGCCGTTAAAAACAAAAAAGTGTATTTGACTCCCACTCTTCCTTTCGGCTGGTATGATCGCCCCCCCAACATTATGAGGGTTATCGGTAGCGAGTGGTTGGGAAGCGAACTGTATCCAGATTATGTGAAGGTTGACTTGAGACAGGAAACGAAAGATTTCTTCTCGCTTTTTTTGGGTCAAAAACTTACCGATGAGCAGGTCGCCGAGCTGCTCAAACACGCAGTCTAGATGATTAAGCATAATGCCGTAACTGCTGATGCTCGCCCGAAGGTCAAGGCCAGAAAGAGCGGGCTGGTGCTGGTAATTTTATTCCTCGTCTTAATTGTTATCTTTCTCTGGTCTTTCACCGTCGGTCGTTTTGCAGTGCCGTTGCCGGAGCTGCTGACGGTTTTCTTTAGAAAGATGTTTGGGCTTCCGGCCACCTGGTCGGATACGACTGAAACCGTATTGTTTAATATTCGGATACCGAGAATTATTGTCGCACTGATTATTGGTGCCGCTCTTTCAGCCTCGGGCGCTGCGTATCAGGGGTTATTCCGCAATCCAATGGTATCACCCGATATCCTCGGGGCTTCTGCGGGCGCTGGCTTTGGGGCAGCGATGGCCATTCTGATGTCGGCTGGTGCGATTACCATTCAATTGGCAGCCTTTGCGTTTGGAATTATTGCCGTTATGCTGACCTATTTGATCAGTCGTATGATCGGAAAAAACAACAATTCTGTCCTGATTTTGGTCTTGACCGGTATGGTCGTGAGCAGTCTTTTTTCTGCATTTATTTCACTTGCCAAATACACAGCCGATCCGAATAACAAACTGCCGGAAATCGCCTATTGGCTGATGGGAGGGCTAACTTCTATTACGTCTAAAAACGTCATGTTGATGCTGGTTCCGTTTGTAATTGGCATTGTTCCCATTTTGCTGCTTAGGTATAAGCTTAATGCCCTGGCTTTCGGAGAGGAAGAGGCGCAGGCTCTGGGGGTAGACACTAAGAAAATCCGCTTTGTTTATATAATCTGCGCAACTCTGCTGACAGCCTCCTCGGTGGCGGCAGGAGGGATGATCGGGTGGGTAGGCCTGGTTATCCCCCACCTGGCGAGGATGCTTGTCGGCCCAAATTTAAAGTATATGCTACCAGCCTCGGTTCTGTTAGGTGGTGCCTATCTGCTGCTGATCGACGATATTTCACGTACTTTCTTCACGGTAGAGATACCCCTCAGTATCCTAACGGCTATAGTCGGAGCTCCGTTTTTTATCTACCTGTTAGTCAAGGGGAGGAATTCGTGGACATGATCTTGGAAATAAAAGACGCCTCGTTCGGTTATTCGAAAAGGACTGTTCTTCGGAATATCTCCTTCAAGGTCGTTTCTGGGGAATTCTTTTGTCTACTGGGTCCCAACGGAGTGGGGAAAACGACGTTATTTAAATCCATATTAGGTTTTATAGACGTCAAAGGCGGTGAAATAACTCTTGATGGGGAGAATATTAGAAAATGGTCAAAGCCGCGTCTCGCTAAAGCAATCGGCTACGTCCCCCAGGCGCATACGCCACCTTTTCCCTATACGGTCCTGGATGTTATTTTAATGGGGCGAATGGCGCATCTGGGTTTATTTTCCTCTCCCTCACGGGGCGATGTTAAGATCGCCGAAGAATCCCTGGAAACGTTGAGCATTTCCTATTTGAAACATATGATCTATACCGAGATAAGTGGCGGTGAACGACAAATGGTGCTAATCGCCCGAGCGATTACGCAAAAACCCCAGCTGCTTATTTTGGACGAACCCACCTCTAACCTCGATTACGGTAATCAGGTGCGGGTTCTACTGCAAATAAAAAAGCTGTCCGATGAAGGGATCGGAGTTGTGATGACCTCCCATTTTCCCAATCACGCCTTTCTTTGCTCCTCAAAAGTGGCGTTGCTCAACAAAAACGGCTTTGAGGTCGGAACGACAGAGGATCTCATAACCGAAGCAAACATGAGAGATACGTATGGAATCAATGTCAAAATAGCAAAATTCGTCGACGATCAAGGAGTTGATATTAGAAGCTGTGTTCCGCTGGCTAACTAACGTATTGTGAAAAACTTGGCGTGCCGCTGCCTACAAAAGCGGTAACCGCAGTAATTCCGAAATTCTGGGCCAAGGGGGTTTCAGAAAAGTTTCGGAGCTACGGCAAAAGGAGGTAATTATGAGGAGCAGAGAAGACTTTGACAAAATTGCCAATGAAATATTTTTTCCAATTTATGAGGTTATCGCCCAGGATGCAATCAGGATCTTGGGGCGAAAAAATGGTGTTTGCCTTGATGTTGGCTGCGGCGGAGGACACCTCGGACTTAGCGTTGCCAAAGCAAGCGATATGCGAATTACGCTTATGGATGTAAAAGAAGACGCCCTACAAATCGCCAACAACCGGATTAAGGATTGGGCGCTTGAGGATAGAACCTTTACGCTCGTTAGCGATGTGCGAAAAATAGACTTGCCGGATAACGGCTTTGATCTGATTATAAGTCGAGGTTCAATAGGTTTTTGGGGAGACAGAGACGAGATGAAGCAGGCCTTTGCGGAAATTTACCGAGTGCTTGCTCCGAACGGAATGACGTATGTCGGCAAGGGTTTCGGTAGTGCCGAGTTGAGAACGAAAATCACTGCCAAGATGAAGGTCGCGCATCCGGAGTGGCCGCAGTGCGTGATTGATGCCACCAATGGATTTGGGGCGGAAGACTATGCGGACTTTTTAAAGGAACTTGGGATCCCAGCGGAAATTATCAATGATGACCGGGGTGTCTGGATCATGATGAAAAAAATGGTCTAGTCTTGTTTGTGAAAAGGAGGCAGTTTGCTTTGAACAACTGTAGACAAGAAGATGGCCAGCAAACGTTGATCGAGGGCCTGAGTCTAAATTCAATTCCCAAGAATGACAACAAAAGGCTCTTGCCCATACCGGGAATTTTCTATGGTGGTGGCTGTTGTTATATGGCGTGCCGAGGGCTCGCTATGTCACCGATCTCAGATGTGCTTGTTATCACCCACGGTCCGGTCGGCTGCGCGTATTTTTCTTGGGATAACAGCCGTGCTCAAGAGGTAGGTAGGCAGGGTAGTCTGTTTGCGAGCCGCAGTTTTTCTACCGCTATGACAGAAAATGATGTGATTTTTGGCGGGGAGGAAAAGCTCACCCTGGCGCTTGAAGAAGCGGTGGCTCTTTTTCAGCCGCAAGCGATTGCCATCTGCGCTACTTGTCCGGTCGGACTGATCGGAGATGATATTGACAAAGTCGCCCAGTTGGCGGAAAAGAAATTCGGAATAACGGTTATTCCTTTGTCGTGCGAAGGATTTAAAAATATCCCGGGGTATAGGGTTGCCGACCTAAAAATTGTCGACGAAATTTTTGGTTCAAAAAGCAGAACCGCAGAGGAGTTCTCCATCAATATTGTGGGGGAATTCTATACCGGGAAAAACAAACAGGAGATCGATGCACTCTTCGAACAGATTGGCTATCATGTTGTATCCGCCATGATGGGGGTTACTACTATCGAAGAGCTTCGCTCAGGCCATACGGCGGCGCTGACGATACTTGGAAGCGATAAAGCGATTGACGACGTCGTGCAGTCAATTGAAGAAAAGTACGGTATTGGCTGGATAAAGGTCGATTTTACAGGACTTTCAAATATCATCAGCTCTCTGCGTGGTATGGCGGATTATTTTGGGGACCAGGCTCTGAAAGAGAGAACAGAAGCCTCAATCAAGAATACCGTAATGGGATTGATGCCGAAGCTTTTAGCTTATAAAGAGCGTTTCGTCGGTCTGACGGCAGCCTTGTTTGAAGACTGCTTTAAAAGCGATCACTTTCAGGCTATGCTTGTCGACCTGGGAGTAGAAGTAATCTTAATCAGCCAGGATTATGCTAAGAATGAAGTGACCAATGAGGGGTTTTTATGTACATTACCGCGCCAACTATCTAAACGTTGGGAGGAATACGTTCTGTTTAATGAGCTGAGTCCTCAACAGGAAAATGGTCGGTCACTTACTTTTCTCCTTTCACGGAGTCAGGTTAGAGAGTTTTTAGAACTGCTTAGGCCTGATCTTTGTTTTTCTGGAATCACCCAGCAGTTTGAATATGATAAAAAATGCATCAAGTCAAGAACATTCAATTCTGAAGAGCGCGGCGTACAGTATGCCGGGGTCCAAGGATTTCTCCAGTTTGCCCAAGATCTGGAGATGAGTATTTTTATTTCTCATTGGGAAACCGATGTTCCTGAGTGGGAGAGAGATACGACGGCAGGTGAACTGCTATGCTAAAAACGGATAAAGTAGAGAGTACAAGACAGGCCTTACATATCGATCCCCTCAGAATGTGCCAGCCGATCGGGGCCATCTATGCAGCTTTGGGCGTGCAGGCCTGTATGCCGCATAGTCACGGGTCATCCGGTTGCTGCCGTTATCATAAGATTCTGATCAGCAAACACTTTCAAAAGACGATTCGCGTCACCTCTAGCATGCTCAAAGAAAACGCAGCGATTTTTGGGGGCGAGGAAAATCTTAAAGTCGCTGTTAAAAATATTTTTGACATCTACAAGCCGCAGATCATTGCCGTTCAATCGACTTGTCTAAGTGAAACGATCGGAGATCATGTGGCGGCAATTTTAGGCGAGATAGAGTTGCCTGAAGGAAAATATCTGGTTAGTGCACAGACTCCGAGTTATATCGGCTCGCATCTTACCGGTTACTCCAGCATGGTTGAAGCGCTGCTAGGCCAGCTTGCTGTTAGATCGGTGCTTAAAAAGAAAAAGTGTTTCATCATACCGGGACTGGTCAACCCTGGCGATATCCGGGAGATTAAAGAAATTGCTGCTTCATTTAACGGAGACTTCACCGTTTGCCCGGATATCAGCGATGTGTTTGATGCAGCGACTCCTGAAAAGCAGGACGAGTATTCCCCAGGAGGAACTCCACTCAGTGAAATTATTTCGGCAGGGTCATGTGAACTGATCCTTGCGCTGGGGCCTGCTGCTGCCGGAGCGCCAGCCGCAGCACTTTCAGAAAAATGCGGTATGCCGTTTGTTACTCTCGATCTGCCGATCGGGATCGAAGCAACGGATCGGTATATCCGTCAGCTTCAGCTTTTTTATGGCAGTGCTCCTTTAGGAGAGCTTAAACGCCAGCGGGCGCAGCTCGTAGAAACCGTCATGAATTGCCACCCCTTGTTTTATAAAAAGAAGGCCGCCGTCTTTTGCGATCCTGATCTTGCTGTTCCGCTCTGTGAGTTTTTAGCAGGCCTGGGAATGGTGCCAGCGTTTGTCTTTACAGGTCCTGCTTCCAGTGAAATTGATGAGCGTCTTCAAGAAATATTTGCGCGGTATGAAACGGAGGGCGTAGTACAAAGCAATACAGATCTCTTTGAACTTGAGCAATACCTTAAAAATGAACCGGTCGATGTGCTGATCGGAGAAGTTCATGGCAAGCATTTAGCGCGCAGACTCGACATTCCCTTGGTGCGCATGGGTTTCCCTATTACCGACAGGTTCATTCACCCGTATTTCCCGATTGTCGGCTACAGGGGAGCGCTGCGCATTTTAGAAATGCTGCTTAATGCGATCCTGGACCGGGCGGATCGGGATCGTGCCGCAGAGGAACTAAGCTTTATGCTTTGAATACTACAAAAATTATGAAATTCAGAGGAGAACGATGGTGACTAAGAAAAAAATCAAACAGATCGCTATTTATGGTAAAGGTGGCATCGGGAAATCGACGACCACTTCCAACATTAGTGCAGCGCTGGCTAAGGCCGGTTATAAGGTAATGCAATTTGGTTGTGATCCGAAAAGTGACTCCACGAACACGCTGCGGGATGGAAACTATATACCAACCGTACTGGATACCCTGCGGGAAAAGAATACTGTTCAAAAGGAAGAAGTAATCTTCCAAGGCTTTCAAGGGGTTTATTGCGTAGAAGCCGGAGGACCGGCCCCAGGGGTAGGTTGTGCCGGCCGGGGAATTATCACTGCGGTTCAGATCATGAAGCAGCTTAAGGTCTTTGAAGAACTAGACCTCGATATCGTCCTCTACGATGTCTTGGGGGATGTGGTTTGCGGTGGTTTTGCTATGCCAATCCGGGATGGGATTGCTGAGCACGTGTTTACCGTATCTTCGGCAGACTTTATGTCGATCTACGCTTCGAACAACTTATTTAAAGGAATCCAGAAATTTTCCAATTCAGGCGGCGCCTTACTGGGTGGAGTGATTGCCAACTCGATCAATGATGATTACAGCAGAGCGATCATCGATGACTTTGCCAATCGAACGGGGACCCAGGTCGTTGGGTATGTGCCCCGTTCCGTAACTGTTACCACGAGTGAGTTGCAAGGCAAAACGACGATTGAAGCAGCACCGGATTCAGAGCAAGCAAAAATTTATCTGAATCTAGCCAACACAATTGCCGAGCATACGGTGTCCAAGGTGCCGGATCCTATGGAGATCAAGGAGTTGCGTGAATGGGCAGCTACCTGGGCTGACCAGCTTTTAACCAGGGAGAAGGGTTTATGAACTAAAGCTAATTCAAAGTACATAGGGGCCAGTAGATCTCCGCTTTAGTGACAGAGATATATTAAAAGACAACAGTATACTTGGTCCCCGACCAAGCGTTCAAACAGCAAGATGTCTTACTCTGAAATCGACACCTATGCCTTCGACAATCTGCTTACACGCTTGAATGTCTTCCCCGGAAATAAGGTCAACTACCGAAAGAACCACCTTAGGAATATATTTTTGGCATTTGGCGGTGAAATCTAAGATTCCTTCGAAAGCCGTTTCTCCAAAATCAGACAAGCATAAGGCCTGATACTCTTGTTTATCCTTGGCATTCAGGCTAATAGAAATAGTATCTACCAGCCCTTCTAACAACGGGGTGATATCGCAGCCATTAATCAAATTGGCTTGACCGTTTGTGTTAATGCGAATGGGCATGTTATAGGAAGCTTTCAGCTTTTTGCAAATCTCAATAAGATCATAGGTACGCATTAGCGGTTCCCCATACCCACAAAATACAAATTCCTTATATTTAGAAATCTCCAGATTTAAAATATTTTCAAGAATCTCATCGACAGTGGGTTCCCTTTTCAGCCAAAGATTTAGTCCACTAACAACTCCATCCGAATTGTTTCTCACACAAAAGGTACAGTGATTGGTACAACGGTTGGTAATGTTAAGGTACAACGAGTTCTCTATTTCATAGGTGATAGTCGTAGGCAAATTGATCATTAGGTGTCACCTTCTTCCTTCAGGTTACTTAATATTTCCTGCGACGCACGTCATGCGTTTAAGTTGCTCGATATAGATCAGATGTAGTTGTGTATTACGATGATTGGAGGTAAAGAAGAAACTTTTTTAGCAGTTTCTGCACTTAAAGTAGTTAGGAAACGACGCCAAGCATATCCTGGATGGTTTGAAAACCGATAATCAATGGTTACATCAATATCGAGCGAATCTATTAACATCTCAAACTTAATTTCCCTGTAATCACTTTCATAGCTAGACAATGTTGTCTGGCTATTTAGAGCAAATCCATGGTTGCTGGACAGGACCAATGGTCCTCAGGGTGTACCCGGAAACGGATATGCCTTCACTATTGAAAAGGAGGTGGCTAAGTCAGCTAGGCTTTTGTTTGGCATGGCTCCACTTTCTATGGGTGGAGTTATTTTTTAAGCTAAATTCAAGAAACCAAATTTTCATACAATTGCCAAATATCTATGATCATAATTTTCGAGGAGGTAGTAGTAATGAAAAAAATAGCGGACATCCAAATCCTAGAGAAACTTGAGGTCATTGAAAACCTCATGAAATCCTATAAATCCTTCCAGGTAGTGAGAATGGCCATCGATTCAGGCTTGTTTGACTGGTTAGAAAAAACGGGAAGGAGAACAAGAAAAGAAATATTCCTAGGAGTCAAGCTACTAAGTAGGGCTGATGTGCCTAGCGCTTACGGAGTATCCAAGCTACACCTTAGGCAAAAGGAAGGGTTGTCACCAGCTCAATGAAGAAATTCATCCTTGTTCTATTTCTGATCGCAGCGTTTCTATTTTCGTTTGCTATCGGACGCTATGCTATTTCGCTCCCTCAGCTCTGGTCAATCCTTTATGGGCATTATTTTGGCAGCGGGGCAGAAACGAATCTGGAAACCGTTGTCTTTAACATCAGATTACCGCGCATTTTTGCGGCGATGCTGGTTGGAGCGGCGCTTTCAACTGCGGGTGCTGCCTATCAAGGCATGTTCAAGAATCCTCTGGTATCTCCGGATATCCTGGGTGCCTCGGCTGGGGCAGGATTTGGTGCCTGCCTGGCAATATATTATTCACAATCCGGGTTTGTCATCCAGGTTTCGGCCTTTCTTTTTGGGCTTGTTGCGGTACTTTTGGCTTATTTGATCAATATCAAACTTGACTATGACCCGACGGTCGGTTTGGTGCTGAGTGGAATCATGATTAGTACTCTTTTTTCGTCAGGCACGGGTGCTCTGAAATATTTTGCCGATGCCAATGATAAACTCCCGGCCATTACCTTCTGGTTGATGGGTAGCCTATCTTCTGTAGATAAGGGGGATCTCTTCAGCGCCATGATTCCCATCACGCTAGGCTTTATCCCCCTTTTTCTAGTGCGCTGGAGATTAAATGTGCTGGCCTTTGGAGAAGATGAGGCTCGGACTCTGGGGATTAATACCAATAGGCTAAGGTTAATCGTGGTCATAAGTTCGACTTTAGTAACAGCAGCATCCGTTTCTATCTCCGGTATGGTCGGCTGGATTGGTTTGGTGATTCCCCATCTGGCTCGGGCCATCGTTGGTCCCAACTATAGAACGCTCTTGCCCGTCACGTTTATTCTTGGGGCAACCTATTTATTGCTTGTCGATGATTTGGCCCGTTGTCTTGGCTCAGTCGAAGTCCCCCTAGGGATTCTCACCTCCTTGATTGGGGTACCCTTCTTTATCTTGATCTTCAAAAATAATGTCAGGGGATGGAAATAGTGCTAGAGATTAAAAATGTTTCTTATAGCTATGGTAAGAGCGAAATACTGCATGAGATCTCCTTCAAGGTTGAAAAAGGTGAACTGATGTGTGTGTTGGGTCCCAATGGCTGTGGTAAAACGACTCTGCTTAAAAATATCCTCGGACTGTTAACTCCTTCTGCCGGATCTGTCCTGATCGATGGAGACGAGGTGCAAAAATTATCCCAGAAAAAATTGGCTCAAGTGATGGGTTATATTCCGCAGGCCCATACCCCTCCTTTTCCGTTTAAGGTTTTCGATGTTGTCCTCATGGGGAGAACCGCTTATTTATCCAGCCTTGCTTTACCAAATAAAAGAGACGAGGAAATTGCCCATGAAGCTTTGGAAAAGCTGAATATAACCCATTTAAAAGATAGTATTTACACCAAGATCAGCGGCGGAGAAAAACAATTGGTTCTGATTGCCCGGGCTTTGGCTCAGCAACCGAAAATCTTGATTATGGACGAACCGACCTCAAGTCTCGATTTTGGCAAACAAAATATTGTGCTTGAACATGTGCGGCTTCTTGCTCGGAAAGGGATCAGCATTCTGATGGTTACCCATGATCCCGGTCAGGCGTTTTTCTGTGCGGATAAAGTGGTGACTCTGAAAAAAGGCCGCTTGTTAGAGCTTGGAATCCCTCAAGACGTAATTTCCGAGGATTCAATGAGAGCTATGTACGATACGGAGGTGAAAATCGATCGAATGCAGCTGCCGGATGGGAGAATAATTTGTGTTTGCATTGCTGTCCCCAAGCCCGCAGAGACTTATTGCAGCTCCTAAAGAAAGGCTGACTCTGACTCACTGGTAATCAGCTGGCAATCTGATTTCTTAGAATTCTTTTGGAGGAGTGGATGAAATGATAAAGACTAGAAAATTCAAAATTGCTTCCCTCTTAATTCTTCTCGTCGTAATTTGTTCCCTTTTTACAGGATGTGCCACCAAGAACGCATCACCGCCGCAGGCAACGACCCAAACCATTACCGATCAGGCCGGAAGGTCAGTTACTATTCCTGCCCAAATTAATAGGTGCTATTACACAAGCCCTTTGGGCATGATCATGATTTACTCGCTTGCTCCGGACAAGATGGTTGGATGGTCTATGCAGTTAACAGATAAAGAAAAGAAGTACATACCTGCCCAATATACCTCTCTGCCCTTCTTGGGAGGGGTGCAGATGAACAGTAAGATTAATACTGAAGAACTGCTCAAGGCCAAACCGGATGTCATATTCTCGGTTGGACCAGATCCACTTACCGCCGCATCAAAAAGTGATGCCGACAAACTCCAGCAGCAGCTTAACATTCCGGTCATTGTTGTAGATGGGGATATTAATAGTACGGAAAAGGCTTATACTTTCATCGGACATCTTCTTGGCGTTGAAGACAAGGCTAAAGAACTCGCGGCTTATTGCAGCAAGACGATGCAAGAGGTTACGGCAGTAACCCAAGCAATACCCGAACAGAATAGAGTAAAAGTCTATTATGCCGAAGGTCCCAAAGGACTTGCCACGGAGCCAAAAGGCTCCAGCCATTCCTTGGTTTTGGACTTGGTCAATGGAAATAACGTAGCTCAAGTTGATGCCAAAGGCGGCAGCGGTATGAGCAACGTATCCATGGAACAGGTTCTCAAGTGGAATCCGGATGTCATTTTGACCTGGAGTATGGACAGCGGCGGTGCTTATGATTTTATTCGAACGAGTCCGGATTGGAAAAACATTACTGCGGTCAAGAGCAAAAAAGTATTTCAAATACCGAGTTACCCATTCAACTGGTTTGACCGTCCGCCTTCAGTCAATCGGTTCCTGGGTTTGAAATGGTTGGCGGCTACCTTGTATCCGGATGCCTATAAGGTGGATATGGTTAAAGAAGTGAAGAGCTTTTATTCGTTATTCTATCATGCGGATCTATCGGATGATGATGCCAAGCAGCTCTTAGCCCAGTGATTAAGAGTTTTTACTTAAGCGGTGGAACGATCCAGGACAGTAGCGAGATTTTAAGCATAGTGCAAGCTATTAGAAAGGCTGATTTTGCAATAATCCGGGGATAAAACAATAAAAGGAGAAAAAAATGAAAGACAAGAGAATTATTACACTTATTTTAGTTATCGTTATGGCATCACTGCTCCTCTTTGGATGCTCTTCAACAAAAACATCCTCATCGCCTGCAACAGGTGCATCCGCATCTCCTTCAGCAGCGTCTACAGCCGCATCATCCTCTTCAAATGTTACGACGGTAACAGATTTCGCCGGCACAACTTTTTCAGCGGCTAAACCGGTGAAGACTGTGATGGGTCTTCATCCGATATTCACAATGCTGGCTCTTCGACTTGCTCCGGCTAAGGTCGTCAGTGTCGATAAAGTTTTCACAACATCCTACTTAGTTAAAGGTAGCTTAACGGACTTGCTCACTAACCTCGGCCTTGATCATATCAAATCGTTGCCGGTGACAAATACTTCTATTATGCAGCCCGTTGACCCGGAGCAGGTACTCAACCTTAATCCCGATGTTGTCGTCACGCTTAACAAGGACATAAACGCCGCGAAGCTGAAGGATGAGACAAAAAAACAGTTTGTCATAGTGTCCAAGAATACATTGCAGGATTATTCCAAGTCTATGCGCATTATGGGTGTTGTGCTGGGCAATACAACAGAAGCTAACCAGATGGCGGATTATTGGGATAAAATAATCTCTTCCATCTCCGCCAAAACCGATGCGATTGCTACTTCGAATCGTCTGAATGTTTACCACTGTGCAAGCGGAAGCGTCTACGCCACAGTCGGTAAAGACACGATCATGGCTTCAGTTGTCAGAATTGCTGGTGGAAATAACCTGGGCGATCAAATCTCGGATGTTTCCAACCATGACAATGAAACCATTACGGTTTCCATGGATCAGATCTTGAAGTGGGACCCAGATGTCGTTGTTGTCAATAATTCTAAGCAATACCAAGAAATCATGAGCTCTCCAGAGTGGAAGGTGGTTAAAGCGGTTAAAAACGGCAGGGTTTATTGCCAACTCAAATACGGACGGATCGACGGGCTTAATACACTCCCCGGTCTTATTTGGTATAACGCTATTTTGACGGCGTCCGGCGACTTGTCGGCAATGGATGCCTATTATAAAGAATCTCAGAACTTCTACCAGCTTTTCTTTAAGTACAACATTACCAAGGATGAACTTAACCTAAAACAATAAGAATTCACAATTAGGAGGAGTTTAGGCATGACCGATGAATTGATATCTATTCTGGAAAAAAGCAAAACCGAACCGATAAACCGCGAGGAAGCACTTTATATACTTCAGAACACAGAAGACGAGCAATCCGCCTCAAAACTGTTGGAAGCTGCTGTATACGTCCGCGAACATGAATTGGGAAACGTATTTAAGCTTGTCGGTGGGATTGCCAGCGTCTTGCCGTGTAATCTGAAGCCGAACTGCATCTACTGCCCATATTGGCGCGACAGCGAAAAGAAACAGCTGTCAACTGAAGAGATTGTAAAAGCTGTGGGCTATATCAGGTCGCACGACATTAAGGATTTTCATCTCAGTGGTGGAACAACCCTGGGCAGTGAAGGGCTGGACGTGCTGTCGATCGTCGAAGCAATCCGCAAGGCAGGCTTTGACGACGTGGAGATTGATGTCAACTGCGGTGCTGCTATGTCTCTCGAGACATTAAAAAAACTGAAACCACTGGGTGTCAAGAAAGTAGGCGCAGTCTTTGAAACGCTCAATCCTGAGGTTTTTAGAAAAATGAAACCCGGTGACTCACTTGAGGCTAAGAAAAAGTTTGCCTGGCTAATCGGTGAGGCCGGCTTAGGATTGGGCACAGGCATTTTAGCGGGTCTCAGCCCCGAAGAAACAAAATACCAGGACTATGTCGACTTTTTGTTTGAGGTCAAGGGTTATCCACACTTAGTAAGTCTCTATGTCAGCAAGTTCTATCCCTTTGACACAACCATACTGAGAGGGCAACCGGCCTGTCCGGATGAAGAGGCGAGCCGGGTTATTGCCTTGACGCGCTTAGTGCTCAGGACAATCAATATCACCGGCGCACAGGGCTGGACAAAATCAAAACTGGTTTCTCCCTTGGAGGCAGGTGCCGGTAACACGGTAGGGGCTATCCATATTACCCGCACGCCGGACTATTTTGATGTTGCTAAGCGGGGATCGGATTTTACTTATCTGGATAATCTGGAATACCGGAATTCAATCGATAAGATTAAACAGTTTTATGAAACGAAAGGCATTCAGCTGACTACCTAATTTACGGACCGCAGTAGTCGGCCGTAGGGTATGGCAATGTCTCTGGAGGATATTTAGGTATGGGTACACATGAAACTCAGCGGGACCAGCTTTGTACAGAAGATGGGAAGAAGACTTCAGTAAGCAGGACAGGCGTTTTATATGCCGTTTTAAGCGTTCTATTCGTCGTCATCTTCTTGTACTCGGTGACGTTGGGACGTTTCTCCCTTTCCTTCCCTGAGCTTTTTAATATGTTTTGGCGAAAAATGTTTCACCTGCCCCAGACATGGACTGATGCGGCAGAAATTGCCTTATTCAATATCCGCCTACCGAGAATTGTTGCCGCGATCCTGGTTGGCGGCGGCCTATCCGCCGCAGGGGCCGTATTTCAGGGTTTGTTCAAAAATCCCATGGTGTCACCGGATCTGCTCGGTGCGTCAACCGGAGCGGGCTTTGGAGCCTGTGTGGCAATTTCTTTATCCTTTAGTACCTTTGGCATTCAGATTTCGGCTTTTATCTGCGGGATTAGCGCGGTCCTGTTGACTTACGGCATAGCGAAGTTTGTCAGCCGTAGCAGTAATATGATGTTTACCTTAATCTTAACAGGCATGGTCATCTCGACAATGTTTTCCTCATTTATTTCCATGTTGAAATTCGTCGCGGATCCCAACAACAAGCTGCCCGCAATTACATTTTGGCTCATGGGCGGTTTAACAGGCGTTAACCTTGAACAAGTCATCGCCTTAATTATTCCTCTAGGGGTTGCGATTGTACCTATTCTGCTTTTGCGCTATCAGCTGAATATCATATCATTTGGTGATCAGGAAGCAAAAACGTTGGGTGTCAACGTCAGACTTGTCCGAATGCTGCTGATCGTCTGCTCAACGCTTTTGACCGCCGGAACCGTGGCCATCGCAGGCATGGTCGGCTGGATCGGCTTAATAATCCCTCATATTGCTAGGCTTCTGGTCGGTCCAAATTATAAACATCTTCTTCCTTTGTCCATTCTGATCGGGGGTATATTTATGATGATTGTTGATGATTTGGCACGCGGGCTATTTTCGATTGAAATACCTCTCGGGATTCTTACATCGATCATCGGCGGCCCGTTTTTTATCTATTTACTTTTCAAAGGCAGAAGGTCATATGAATGAAGCTTGAAATTACTAATCTTACCTGCGGGTATCGGAACAAAATTATCAACGACAATATCTCTTTCGCGCTTGAATCGGGAGATATCATCTGCCTGCTCGGGCCGAACGGAGTTGGAAAAACGACGCTTTTTATGGGCTTACTAGGCCTTGTTGACGTCGTATCGGGCAGCGTTCGCGTGGATGGTGAAAATATCAGAGATTGGAGTAACAAGCGTTTGGCAAAAACAATTGCCTATGTCCCTCAAGCGCACACACCGCCTTTCGCTTTTTTGGTGCTGGATGTTGTCATTATGGGCCGGAATGCGCACATGGGTTCTTTTTCAAAGCCAACTCGCGAGGATATAAACATAGCAGACGAAACCTTGGAAAAACTGGGCATCACGTATTTGAGGAACAGCATTTATACTGAAATCAGTGGCGGGGAAAGGCAAATGGTATTAATTGCCCGCGCCCTTGCTCAACAGCCTGCTTTTCTGATCATGGACGAACCCACAGCCAATCTTGATTATGGGAATCAAGCGCGGGTACTAAGCCGGATCAAGGAATTGGCAGCTTCCGGGCTGGGGATTATCATGACTTCGCACAGTCCTGACCATGCGTTCCTTTGCAGTACGAAGGTAGCCTTGTTCCTGAAAGACAGGTCCCTACTTATTGGCTCTCCGCTGGAGATCGTCACGGAAAAGAACCTTCAGCAGGCTTACGGTATTGAAATCAATATCATACCCAGCCGCCTCTCTAACGGCCGGGTATTACAGCTATGTACACCTGTAATTTGACACTCTGGCCGGAGCCGGCAACGCTCTATTTTCCTTGGCAGTAAACCTCAAAGTATAATTGCTATCTCAAATATTCAATTGGAGAGGATGTTAATGATGAAATATTGTAAAAAAAATCTAATTTTAGTAGTTGTTCTTTCAACGTTCTTAGGTGTAACCGGATGTGGAAATACTCAAACGACTGCAAAACAAGCCTCTACTCAGGTAAACAATCAGCAGAAACGGACAATTACTGATTCAGCCGGAAAACAAGTGGAGATTCCGATCAATATTCAGAGAATAGCCGATGCATGGCCAGCACACAATGAAGTTTTGGCAATGCTTGGTGAAGGAAATAAAATTGTAGCAACTGCGCATACTCCTGAATCTAAACCTTGGCTCTATAAAGTTAACCCTGCCATGAATAAAGCAGTGAATACATTTACCCCAAATATCAATATTGAGGAACTTATAAAAACGAAACCAGATATTGCAATCATGCCACTCGCGGATAAGGCTATTGATAAGATTTCAGAGGTGGGCATACCAGTTGTACAGTTGGATTTTAAAGATTTCAACGGATTAAAGAGCTGTTTTCTGTTAACCGGAGATATTTTAGGTGACGTTGCAAAACAAAAAGCTCAACTGTATGTCAATTATCTGGACAGTAAACTAAAAATGGTAACGGATGTTACTTCGAAAATACCACTTGAGAATAGGCCGAAGGTTCTCCATTTAACCTCACTCTCACCAAATATTGCAGATGGGGGCAATACAATTGTCGATGCCTGGATCCAAACAGCTGGAGGCGTCAATGCAGCCTCGGAAGTGACTGGGAATGGGAAAGAGGTCTCGATGGAGCAGATTCTAAAATGGAATCCGGATGTTATTATACTGGGTACTCTATTTACTAGTCCTAACGCTAAAAATGCTGATTTATTAAAAACAGACCCTCGATGGCAGAAAATTAAGGCAGTTATGAACGGTCGGGTCTATGTTAATCCTATTGGTGCATTCATGTGGGATCGCTATGGTGCAGAAGAAGCATTACAAATACAATGGGCTGCAAAAACTTTAAATCCAGATAAATTTGCTGACGTAGATATGAATCAAATAACGAAGGACTTTTATAAAACTTTTTTTAGTTACAATCTAACGGAAGATGAGACGAACAGGATCCTTACTGGACAAAATCCTGCACAATAAGGAGAAAGTGTCGCCATCGGTGTAAATATGGCTCTGCGTTGTTGTGGAGCCATATTTTGTGCCTGTTAGAATGTGCAAGTTATGGGCTGACTCCAGTTCAATTTCAAAAAACAGCGAGTATTCGATAAGAAAATATAAGGAGGTTTTTTGTATGGTGCAAGAAATCATAGTATTTCACGCGGGTAGCTTAAGCCATGTATTCCAACAGATGGCCATGACTTTTGAGAATCAGAATCCAGGTGTTAAAGTGAACCTAGAGGGGAGCGGTGCACGATTAGTAGCTCGTAAGGTAATAGACCAAAAACGGCCTTGTGATATAGTTGCTTCCGCTGATTATGAAATCATCGACAGTATGCTGATGCCAGACTACGCAAAGTTCAATATCCATTTTGCCAGAAACAAGCTTGTTTTATATTTTACTGATCAGAGTAGATACGCGAATGAAATCAACGCTGACAATTGGTTTGAGATATTATTGAGGCCAACAGTAAAGTATGGACATACGGATATGGAGTTGGATCCTACTGGTTATCGAGCGAGGATGTGTTGGCAATTAGCAGAAAAATATTATCATAAAGACGGGTTGTATTCTGCCTTAGTGGAAAATATCCTTCCCACAAATATTCTCACTGAAAGGGAGACCATTTCTTCCCGACTAATTTCAGGTGAACTTGACTATTTTTTTGGATACGAATCTGGCGCACGCCAAAACGGGTATCGATTTGTTAAGTTGCCAGAAGCCATTAATTTTTCGTCTTTTAAGTATGCGAAGTATTATCAGCAGGCCGAGATAATACTTTCTGGTAAAAAGCCCGGAACGTTTATGACACTCACAGGAAAGCCAATCATTTATGGCGTAACCCTAGTGGAAAAAGCTCCAAATCGCGAAGTGGCAATTCAGTTTATCGAGTTTGTGTTGGAAGCTGGAATGCCTTTTTTGCAAAATTCTGGTCTTATACCTTTATCGCCTCCTATGATTTCAAACTCTGACCTAGTACATTTGCCTCCTCAATTACGTCGATTTTTCTAGAATACCCATTAGCACCCAGCACTTTAGTCTCTATCACAACAAACTCTTCGGTGCCATCTTCTTTGGTTGCAGATTCATTCATCAAATTTGAAAAATTTGTTCATTAATACCACCTGTGAGGAAGTGGATGCAATCAGGAGAGGTCGTTTGGCTTTGAATCGGTGGAAGTTGGGCGCCATAATCTACCAAGCAGGTTTCGACGACACCTGTGGAAAAAACAGTTGTTGATATGGCCGGTCGTCGCAGCGTTACTCTTCCTCAGGATGTCAAGAAGGTCATCACGACTGGGTCCAATCCTATGCTGTTTAGCCTGATCGTGGCATTAGGTGAAGGCGATACCAGTAAAAGGGCAATAAGCTGATAGTGGATGCGTTGTTTCCTGATTTTACCATGTATATAGGCATGGCGGGCATTGAGTCCCTCAAGAAAGAATTTAAACAGGTGGGGAAACTCTCGGAAATGAGCAGAAAGCAGATGAGTTGCTCAAGTACTGGGATCAAAAAATGGCCTATGTCTATGCAATGGTTTCCAAAGTGCCGGCAGACCAAAAGAAGAGTGTCCTTTACACTAGCAAAGATCTATCATCGGTTTCAGGCAAGAACGTGTGGGGAAACGACCTTATTACCGCCTCAGGAGGTATAAATTCTGCGGCTGAGATTACGGAGAGCAGCAGCAAGGTCAGCGTTGAACAGATCATGAAATGGAATCCGGATGTCATTATTGTCCAGAAAAATGGGAACGCTGCGGAGCAACTGAAAAAAGATCCAAGAATAAGCGACCTGAAGGCGATCAAGAGCGGTCAGGTTTTCGAAGTCCCGATTGGTGCTTTCTGGTGGGACCGACCTTCTCCCGAATCTCCTCTCGGTTTCATGTGGCTGGCTACCAAACTCTATCCGGAATATACGAAAGATATTGACTTAAAGAAAGAAAGCAAAGAGTTTTTTAAAGAGTTTTATAACTATGACCTGAGTGATGAAGAGTATAATTCATTCTTTTAGAAGTCGGCTTAGGCTATCACTTTTTTGGTAAATCCGCCGAGCGAACAGTTTTAAAAAATAGCTGAAGGAGTTGGTCCCTATGCAAAGGGATATTGAGTATTTCGATCAGATATGGCAAAAAGATAAGGATTACAAAGAGGGTCATAATGGTGTGAGTCCGGCCTCATGGGACAAAAGGGCTGAAGGATTCAATAGAAATGTCTCCGATGAACGCATGGACAAGATCGTCGAGTTGCTACTGGAAAAAAAGATGTTGCAAGAAAATAGTATCGTTTTGGACATCGGATGTGGACCGGGTAAATTCGTTCGGGAGTTTGCGAAAAGGGCGCAAAACGTAGTCGGAGTGGATATCTCGTCTAAAATGCTGCATTATGCGCAAGAAAATGTGGTCGCTCAAGGTCTTGGCAATGCGGAGTTCAGGGAATTGGATTGGGAAAAAGCAGATTTATCAGCTCTAAATTGGAAGAAAAAGTTCAGTCTAGTGACAGGGATTATGTCCCCCGCCTTTTTAAACAGGCAAGGTCTGGAGAAGATGCTGGAGGCCAGTCATGAATACGGCTTAATCTGTCATTTTGTAGAAAGGCAAGATTCAATTAGCGATGAGTTGAAAAAACATGTTCTCGGGCGAGAAAAGATCGATAAGTACGGCAATAAGGGGCTTTACTGCAGTTTTAATATCTTGTGGCTTTATGAAATTTTTCCTGAGATTATTTATTTTAATTTAGACAAAGAAACGAATCAATCTATAGAAGAGGCCTACCGGAATTACACTTCCAGGTTTGAGATGAAGACGGACTTGACAGAGGCTCAAAAGACAGAAATCATGGATTATCTGAAAAAGAAAGCAGAAAATGGGGTAATCAAGGAAAAGACTAAATCAAAAATCGCCTGTATATATTGGAGAAAAAAGTAATGGCGATTATTTCGAATATATATTTGCATGATGCAAGAGAAGATCGGTGTCTACCGTGCCATGAAAAACAGCACAGGTGAAACCTAAAAGCCGAAACCGCGTTCCTGGGGATCATGCCCGTATAAAACCAGAAGAGGGAGAATGCGCGCTATCAGGATAATATGGAATTTCGTAATACGATGAAGATGATGTACAAGCGCTATCAAGAATTGGGAATTGAAATGACATCTCCGAGATTTAGTTAGGAGGACTCTTAAGGTGGTAAATAATAACGAAAACGGAAAAGAATTGGCTGAATCGAAGGTGGAAGGAAATCTGCGTAAGGTATATATCGTTGTAATCTTGTTGCCTATTTTAGCATTTATCCTTTCATTCCCTTTAGGTCGATATCCTATTTCGATACCTGATCTATTATCAGCTTTGGCGGGAAAAATCTTTCCTTTTGTGCATGGTCCCGAGGGCGTTATAAATACGGTTATCTTTCAAGTGAGACTGCCTAGAATTTTAGCAGCTATGTTAGTAGGAGCGGCGTTGTCGATAGCGGGTGCTGCTTATCAAGGAATGTTCAAGAATCCTTTGGTATCACCGGATATTTTAGGCGCATCTTCGGGAGCAGGCTTAGGAGCGGCGTTGGCCATTTTTTTCTCATTGAACGTTGTAGGCATTCAGGTATCCGCCTTTGTTGTTAGCCTCTTGGCCGTTATTGCCGTGTATTTTCTCAGCAATAAAGTAAAGCGCGATCCGACCTTAGCTTTAGTACTGACTGGGATTTTAGTCGGCACGTTGTGTTCATCCTTTACGTCTCTTCTGAAATATATGGCTGATCCGTATGACAAATTGCCAGCCATAACCTTCTGGTTGATGGGTAGTTTGGCAACGGTTTCGCCAAAGAATGTAATTTCTTCGTTTGTCATTATGTTAGCGGGAGGAGTACCTCTTTATTTACTACGCTGGCGTCTCAACGTCTTGTCCTTGGGGGAAGAAGAGGGCAAGACATTGGGGTTGGAAACCGGGAAGCTTAGACTGGCCGTAATTATCTGCTCTTCACTGCTCACTGCTGGGGCAGTATCGATCAGCGGGCTGATTGGGTGGGTTGGACTGATTGTACCTCACTTGGCTCGCATGTTGGTTGGCCCAAATTATAAGGTGCTTTTACCGGTGTCAATTGCGATAGGGAGCGTTTATATGCTATTAGTCGATGATCTGGCCAGATGTTTAACTTCTGCTGAAATCCCATTGGGAATACTCACGTCGATCATCGGGGCTCCGTTTTTTTTCGCCATCCTCTTGCGTGGAAAGAAGGGGTTGGTATGAGGTTTGAACTTAAAGGCATCAAATGCGGCTATAACAACAAGGCTGTCCTTAAGGGTATATCGTTTACGATGGAACCGGGAGAGGTTTTATGCGTCTTGGGACCAAACGGGACCGGAAAAACGACACTCTTTAAGACCATCCTTGGTCTAATTAAGCCCCTCGAAGGTGAAATATTATTTGATGGAGAAAACTCAATTCATTGGTCACGCTCCAAAATGGCCCAGATGATTGGGTACATACCCCAAGCGCACAACACGTCGTTTCCCTTTGGGGTCATGGATATGATTTTGATGGGACGTACTGCTCACTTGGGGAATTTCGCATCCCCTACTAAAAAGGACAGGAGAATAGCGGAACAAGCTATTGATACCTTGGATATTTCCTACTTAGTAAATCGTATTTTTACAGAACTTAGTGGAGGGGAGAAACAACTCGTTCTGATTGCCCGTGCCTTAGCCCAAGAACCCAAGATTTTGGTTATGGATGAACCAACCTCAGCCTTGGATTTTGGCAATCAATTAAAAGTATTAAGTCAGGTCAGACAGCTGGCTCACCAAGGGTTGACGATCATCATGGCTTCACATGTTCCTGACCATGCCTTCTTCTATGCTACAAAAGTAATGCTTTTAAACCAAGGGGGCCTGTTTGGATTGGGAAAGGCTAATGACATTATCACTGAAGAAAGATTAAAAGAGCTCTACGGTGTGAACGTTAAAATCATTGAGACAGGCATCAAATCGGATAACGATGACGACAGCGAAGTACGGATGTGTGTGCCTTTGCAGAATAATAAAAGCTGGGGCTTAAAGTGAAATTGGAGGGGTTAACAATGAATAGAGGGTTTGAGAAGCCCAGAGCTAACGAGGAATCTGCGAATAATTTGGAAGCAGGCTATCAGCTGGGAATGGATATTATTTCTGGTCGAGCAGAAGATAAAGATCTACCTGAAGCGGTTAGTTTGTTTCATGAAGCAGCTCTTCAAGGGCATCCAGGTGCCCAATATGAACTTGGCGTTTCCTATTGTAGAGGGCGTGGTATCAAGCAAAGCAGTGAGAATGCCTTGCAATGGTTTACACGATCGGCCGAAAACGGATACCCTAAAGCTCTCCATAATCTTGGTGTCCGGCATTCAATCGGAAAAGGTGTTGATCAAGATGCCGTCCGAGCAGCGAGACTTTTTCTTCAGGCAGCCAGTCAAGGTCATACGCTCTCACAATTTAAATTGGCAGTGATGTATAAATTAGGCTGGGGAGTTCAGCAGAAGGATGAAGAAGCGGAGAAATGGTTTAGCTTAGCGGGCGGTACTGGTAAGAATGAAGCGATGTTTCCTCTTTCTGAAATTGCAAAACAGGAAAATGATCGGGCAAGGTGGCTTAAGGAAGCAATGAAGCTAGGGTATACCGGAAATGAATTTAAAAATTGTGAAGAATTTAATTTATTAAACTTAAATCCAGGAGCAATTTTGCGGGAAACTCATGAACATATTCAGTCTATTTTGGGCGAGGAAATCAGCAAAATTACTTTGGAACGAGTAGTCATCGGGCTGTTTTTCACCGGGGTAAAGCTCAGTAATGGCTTAGGCGGCATTTGTTTTACACCTATTAAAACAATTCCAGAAGCAGTTTGCTGCCCGAGCTCCGCTAGGGCTATGCCGAACTCTGGACGACTAAAAGGGACACCTGTCTTGGAGCTGCTTCAAGAATTATACAAAAGTAACTCTTTGCGCAAAGCGATCAGTATAGCGGTGCTTAACGCCCTTTCCGAAACATGTTGGCAAAAATCTCCGCCGCAGGGTTATGAAGTTCAGAGCGGCATTGATGCTCTGGAGGTCGTTGAAATCCCCGAAGAAGCCTACGTCGTCGTCGTCGGCGCCCTCGCACCTTTTTTAAAGAAACTGATCAAGCGTGGTAAACCCTTCACCATTCTGGAAATGGACCCCTCAACGCTAAAACCCAACGAGATGCCTTTTTATGTGCACGGCAGTCGAGCGGCGGAGATTGTCCCTAAAGCTGATGTATTAGTGATAACGGGTACGACTTTAATCAACGATACTTTAGATGACTTACTACAGTTGGCAAAACCTGAAGCGCATATTGTCGTTGTCGGACCGACAGCAAGCCTCTTGCCCGATGCTTTTTTTAAGCGCGGAGTCGATGTTTTGGGCGGCATTTCAGTGACGAAGCCCGATGAACTGTTAGATCTACTGGCTGAGGCTGGTTCAGGTTATCACTTTTTTGGCAAATCAGCGAACCGAACGGTGATAAGAAAATGTGGTTTAAAGGAGTCATTGGCATGATCATTTCAAATACGGATCTACAAAGGGCCTATGCCATGATACGTGAAATGTACCGCGACAAGGGCATAATCTCGGGAACCCTGAGGAAAATCGGATTCAGGAATAAGTGGAATTATGTGCTCGCTGAGCAAGATCAATCAGGCCTAGCGTTTAATTTCACGGGTGACCATGCTGTTTATGGTGAAGTGGATGATCTGGAGCAGTTTATAAATTTGCAGTCATATATAGGAAGGAATCTTTTTGAATTTGTTGAACACCTGCTTTTAAAACGGGAGCTGCAAATGAGGTCACTATGCGTAGCTGCCTTAAATGCTCTTTCTAATCCTCTTACAAGTTCCAGCAGCCTGAAGGAAAGAGGGATTCCTGTCTCCGAAGAGGAGAGTTATGATTTTATTAAAAGTGAGGATATTGTGACCGTTATAGGGTATGGTGGGATAGTTAACCAAATGTACGGTCGCTGCAAGGAGCTGCACGTCAATGATATGAGGCCCAAGCATGCTTTGCTGACCCTTAGTGCGTGAAGAAATTGAATACGGCCCAGAAAAAATAATCTTCCACTCGGCAGAGGAGAACGCTGAAACTATTGCCAAGTCGGATGTTGTGATGATGTCAGGTTGTACGATCGTCAACGGGACTTTTCGAGAGCTAATCAGCAAGGCTAAAAAGGCTCGAATAATCGGCATGTATGGTCCCAGTGCGCAGATAGTCCCTGATTTCCTCTTAAGTTATGGTATTAACTATATTTCTTCCCGCCGAATCATCAATCATTCCGGGATAGTAGATCAGTTCATGAATGCAATGGATTTAGGCGGAGCATTTAAATCTGATATGAAAGCGTATTATGTCTGTAATTTTTAGAACCTCTTTTATAAGGGCGGCAAAAAGCAAAGATTATATGGTTGTACCGACTTAGCTCAATGTTGTATGTGGTATCGGGAGTCTTGATTTCAGATTAATGCCCGTAGGCTGTGTCAGAATATTAATGTTGTACAGATTACTGATGATTTGGAACACCTTGGTAGTTTTGATGAGATACAGAATACATTTATCGCCTTCCAGAAGTATTTGTATGAAAATAAGGTTGCCTAGTCGCTATTGAGCATTAGCCCAGCCCCCCAGTGTCTTTATGAAGCAGCAGTAACCTCAAGGAGGATTGTGGATAATAATGGAGCTTTTATCTCTATACGACAATGAGACAATGATGGAAATCTTCACATTAAATTTTCTTGTAGCACTGGGCAACACTCACTTATTACACAAAGAAATTGATAAAGTATATTCGGAAAATAAATTAGAATTTTATGAAGCCGCCAATGAATCAAATATCCTTAAAAGTAAGCTAATCTATACCTATCCAACTGCCGAAACGGAGAGAATAATAAAATTGGCAGGAATTTATCATTGGAGTGTTTTGCATAAGGATATGGATTTGATTGAAAGGTTTATAAAAATTGGCTTCAGAGAGGTTTGGGATTATACCCAAAGAAATACCAAAATATTGCTATTTGATTTTTTGCCAAGCATTTATAAAACCCACAAAGAAATCGAAAAGCATACTGAGCAAGAACGATTAGGCAAGTATTCTGTTTTATTCTTTCTTTGTTTAGCTTGGAATACACCTTGCGAGCTTGGTCCTCTTGAAGAGTATGTGCGTACAAGCTTTGACCGCGCATACTTTGCTGATATAGGTCACAATCGTCAAATCCTTGAAAGAATCACTACCAAATATAGACAAAACATCAAAGAACTATTCCTTGCATACAGACTAATCAATAGAAAATTTAAGAAGAAAACATTATATTCACTCTTTACTGATATTTACATTTACGAAAAAAATATTCAAGGCATGTCGACTGCAACTTCAAGCACCAATGATGTAATGAGATTCAAGGGAATAACAAAATACACTGAGATTTTTCTAAATCTCTTTATACTATTCGATATCGATGCGTACGCATTGGAGCAGTGCGAGTTAACTTATGAAGAACTGAATCAAATTTTTGCGACTTATTTTCTGAGTAAAGATGAGATTGCACTACCTGAATATGACCGCGATATTTATCTAGTTGCAGCCCTTTACATTAAAGCAATAGTTAAGGAATACCAGGATACACGCAATGTGTACTTAGCAAACGCAAGAGAAGAAAATCATCTTGACACCTTGAAAATGAAGAAAGCTATAGATGAAAAGGAACTATTATTACAGGACGAACAATCAAGATACATAACAGAGATTGAACAATTAAAAGCTGAAGTGGAACAGCTGCAAACAAAAGTATGCTGTTATGAACAAGAAGCAACACTGATGAAACGTGAATTGGAGACAGGCAAGTTAAATGCAAAGGAACTCTTTGTTCTTCGTGGATTGTTGTTTATTGAGGCACAAGACCCCGGTAAAGATGCGAATGAGCCTGATGAGGTCCAAAAATATTTAAACCTCCTGAATGATAAAGCATGCGCTGTTATTGGAGGGCATAAGAGTTGGGTTGATAAAATCAAAGAGAATTTACCAACATTCACCTATGTTCATGAAGATAGTCTTCATAAGGATCTAAGATATTTGGGTAATAAGGAGTTTGTATTAATAAATACTGACTTCATTTCTCACGCCTTATACGAAAAAGTGATGGCACAGATGACAAATAACAAAACAAAGTTCGATATTGTCAGAGGGACCTCATTTCCAGGCGCTATACTGAAAATGGGCAGAGCCTTGGAGCTCCAAGGAGCTCAATAGAAGTTCTAACAAAAACGCACTCAAACCCTTGATATAAAGGGAGAGTGAGGGGAGGGCGGGTTTTCCCATTGAGTTGCCAAGCTGTTAATCCATTTNNCTACCAGAGACGTACTATTAAATTCGATATGCGATATTCTCGTTTACAATCATTAAATTGTTTCGATAACAGAGCGTATATTGTTTTCTAAAAGGCTCTTGCTCATTTAATAGTTGCTGGGGCCTCTTTCTTTTTTTATAGAACTTCAGGAGATTTCACATGAAGGCTTAATAAATTCTTCATACAAAGTTCATGGAAAGGTAACAAATATAGGTTATGATCAATACAGTAGATAACAACTCGCTAGTTTAGCGGTTTACATAAGGATTTCTTTTTTCATTCCTTATCCTCCTTCACTTCCTCTCCTAGCGAGGGGATTTTTTTTTGTAATTAAGTTAGCCCCCTGTATGCCAAGGGCATCAGATACTTGGACATTCTTGGTAACGGATATACACAAGTACCTCACCGCACGAAGTTTTAAAGAAATTTCGAACCCCCGAACGAGCCAATGTGCTCATTTCGGGGGTCTTCATTTGGGGACGCACCTAATTATTGATAACACTCAGGTTCAGTCTATATAGACAAGTGACATATTGAATGATCATTATAGAACTTATTTTGCAATTTAAGGGTTTATGAAGGTAAAATCCTAAATCCTATGGAGGAAAAATAAATGTTGCTAAAGTAATATATCCAAAAGTATAATAATAATGTCGTTTGGTTTTGTTAGTCATCGTTAGCGCCTATAAGGTGAAATATATTATGTATCCTGGTAAAACTAGATATGAGCTAACATAATGATGCTTTTAAAGCTGGAAAAGCAGATCATCCGTAATGTGAAGTCTAGAAAATCGAATAATTAATCTCCGAGCCAGAATGACCTAAAGTGCAAACCCATGGTCGCTGGACAGGGCCCTAGCCCTCAGGGTGTTTCTGGAAACGGGAATGCCTTCACGTTTTGAAAAGGAGTAGCACGTATTAGACTGGGACGCCAGTTTATTAGGGCTTCCTTTTTTGGGAGTCTTATTTTTGTTTTTTGCGAAGATTAGGTAAGAGGTCAGAGGCTTCGAAAATGAATAATACTTTTTTATGCTTTCGTTAATTGTTATAACGGTAATGAATTATGGACTGGATGAAGCTCCGAAGAGAGGATGTTAAGAATGAATCATACGAAAAAAAGTGTAATTCTTTTGGTTGCCATTTCAGCAATCTTAAGTATAGCAGGATGTGGAAATACCCAATCAACTGAGAAACAATCCGCTACTCAAGTGAATAATCAGCAGAAGCGGACAATTACTGATTCAGCTGGAAAAAAAGTTGAGATTACGACCAATGTACTAAGAATAGCCGATTCATGGCCAGCCCATAATGAAGTTTTGGCAATGCTTGGTGGAGGAGATAAAATCGTAGCAACTGTACATACTCCGGAATCAAGACCTTGGCTTTATAAAGTAAACCCTTCAATGAATAATGCTGTGAATACGTTTACCCCAAATCTCAACATTGAGGAATTGATAAAAACGAAACCAGATATTGCGATCGTGCCTGTCGCGGATAAGAATGTTGATAAAATTTCAGAGGTTGGTATTCCTGTTGTGCAGTTAACATTTACAGATTTCAACAGTTTAAAGAGCTGCTTTCTGTTAACAGGAGATATTTTGGGTGATGTTGGAAAACAAAAAGCTCAACAGTATATAAGCTATCTGGACAGTAAGCTTAAAATGGTTACAGATGTTACATCGCAAATACCACAAGAGAATAGGCCGAAGGTTCTCCATTTAACATCGCTCTCACCAAATATTGTTGACGGAGGTAATACAATCATCGATGCCTGGATACAAGCAGCCGGAGGCGTCGATGCAGCTGGAGAGTTGCCTGGGAGTTTCAAAGAAGTCTCGATGGAGCAGATTCTGAAATGGAATCCGGATGTTATTATTCTCGGCACTGGAAATACTGGTCTTGGTGCAAAAAATGCGGATCTGTTAAAAACCGACCCACAATGGCAGAAAATTAATGCAGTTAAAAACGGACGAGTCTACGTTAATCCTAACGGGGCATTCATGTGGGATCGCTATGGCGCGGAAGAAGCGTTGGAAATACAATGGGCTGCGAAAACACTAAATCCCGATAAATTCACTAATCTAGATATGAGTCAAGTAACGAAGGACTTTTATAAAACGTTCTTAAATTATACTCTTACGGACGATGAGACAAATAGGATTCTTACTGGGCAAAATCCTGCAAAATCGTAAAAGAAGTGAGCATAAGCTTTGCTTATTTTGATTTTAAGGCTAAGGATTCTCGGAAAAGAGTCTGTCTACAGGAGGAAAGTTTATGGGAGGGTACACCGGGAAAATTTTGCGGATCAATCTTACGGCTAGACAAGCCAATATCGAGTATTTAAACGTTGAACTTGCCAGTAGATATCTGAGTGGGCGTGGTCTTGCTGGGAAAATATTAGCGGATGAGGTATCTTCAAATGTCGATGCGCTTTCTCCAGAAAATAAACTGTTCTTTGCTCCCGGAGTACTAACAGGAACGAACGTTCCAACATCCAGACGATTTATGGCTGTGACAAAATCACCGCTGAATGGACGGCTTGTCTTTTCTAATTTTGGAGGTTACTGGGGATCACAGCTTAAGTTCGCTGGCTATGATATGGTTATTTTAGAGGGCAAGGCAGAACATCCTGTTTATATTGTCATTCAAGACAACTTGGTGGAAATTAAAGACGCCGCCCATGTTTGGGGTAAGGATGCTTTTACAGCTGCGGATATTTTAAAGAAAGAAATTGGAGATCAGTTTATAAAAATTTTAACGATTGGGCCCGCTGGAGAAAAACTATCTTTGCTGGCGATGATTATAAATGATTTATATCGTGCTGCAGGGCGTAACGGAGTGGGAACTGTAATGGGGTCGAAAAATATTAAAGCGATTATGGTTCGCGGGACAGGCAGGGTAGAAACTGCTGATCCTGTTGAGTTGAAACGGGTTTTGACCGACACCATGAAAAAAATTAAAGGAATTGAGATCAAAACTCACACTCATACTCAGACGGCAAAACACCGGGCAGAAAACGATGCTTGTTATCAATGCCCGATTGCCTGTGAACACTATTCCAAAAGTGTGAAAGGGGAAGGAGCTGATCTCGATCATAAATGTCCAGAGGCATTAGGTTCCGATTTGGGCATTTATGATGATGTAGCGATTCAAGAAGCCCACGATTTATGTAATAAATTAGGGCTAGATCAGATTTCGGTCAGCTCGGTCCTCGCTACGGGTATAGAGCTAGCTCAGCGAGGTTATATCAGGTCAGAGGAGCTCGATGGTATACCACTTGAGTTTGGAAATACCAACGGTATGCTTGACTGGATACATAAAATAGCTTATTCAGAAGGGTTAGGATTCAAAATGGGATTGGGTTCTGATAACTTGGCTAAAAGCTATGGTGCTTCGAACCTGTCTAGGCCTATGAAAAAACAAAAGGCATCAAGAGCCCTGGGAGACGAGGATAAGACATTTCAAGACCTATCGGCTGTTATCGACTCCCTTGGGCTCTGTTTGTTTACCTCACGTGCCTTAGGTCTTTCCGACTATACAGAGATAGTGAATGCCGTAATCGGAAGCAAGTATACAAATGAGGACCTTCTAACCTGTGGAGAGCGAATTTGGAATAATGAGCGCTTATACGATTTGAGTGTTGACTGTTCCATGTCGGAAGAATCGGCGGATTTTTTACCTCAGTACTATATTGAACGGGGGTGGGATGAAACTGGGGTACCAATGCTTGAGCGACTAAATCGTTTAAGAATGTAGGAAAGAATATTAGGAGTCTGGGCATTCTTGGTTTTGGTGATTTAAAATTCAGTAGACTTTAGGTTTTGAAGTCAGTAACATGGAAGAAACATAAAAAATAAATAACTTGATGAAATTATTAGCACGTTTTACGTGTGAATTGAATGATTTAATGCAAAGTAAAGTTCCCTAGACTTACTGACAGAATTAGACGGAGAGGAGCGAAAGAAATTGGAGTGGTTTACTTTAACGATTGATGGACAGGCAGTCAGCGTTCCAAAAGGAACGACCGTGCTTGATGCCTGTCGCATGAATAATATCCCGATCCCCACCTTGTGTCATGACCCAGCGCTTACCCCTGCCGGCTCGTGCCGATTATGTGTTGTTCAAATCGAAGGAATGCGCAATCTTCCTCCGTCTTGCGTCACTCAAGTAACTCAGGGTATGAAGGTAGAAACACAAAATTCAAAAGTGCGAAATGCTCGTAAGACGATTCTGGAATTGTTGGTCGCTAATCATCCGTTAGATTGTATGACGTGTCAAAAAATTGGGGATTGCGCTTTAGCTCAGTATGCCTACGAATATGGTGTCACTGGAGAACGTTACCAAGCCGAGCCACGTAACCTACCAATCGATAGCGCCAACCCCTTCATTTTGAAAGATCCTAATAAATGTATTTCGTGTGGGAAATGTATCCGAGCCTGTGATGAGATTCAGGGGCGGAGTGTTCTGGATTTTTCTTACCGTGGCTTTGATGTCCAAGTGGGCCCGGCCTTCAATCTGCCCTATAATGAATCAGAATGTGTTTTCTGTGGTTCATGTGTTTCAGTTTGCCCAGTTGGGGCGTTAACTGAAAAGAGGATGCAGGGAAAAGGTCGCCACTGGGAAATAGAAAAGGTTACGACAGTCTGCCCCTACTGTGGCACTGGTTGCAGTATTGATCTGAATGTTAAGGACGGTAAAGTTGTAGGAATTACTTCCACTGATGGTGAAGTGAACGGATCGGCCTTGTGCGTAAAGGGGCGATTTGGTTACGGTTTTATTCACCACCCTGACCGACTTAAAACCCCGCTCATTAGAAAAGAGGGCAAGTTGGTAGAGGCCTCTTGGGCTGAAGCAATCAGTCTCGTGGCAGAAAGATTTAGTGCTGTGAAGAAAGATTTTGGTCCGGACGCCATTGGTGTCCTATCCTCCGCCCGATGTACTAACGAAGAGAATTACTTGCTGAATAAACTTACCCGTGCTGTGTTCGGTACTAATAACATTGACCACTGCGCACGTCTCTGACACGCTCCTACAGTCGCCGGTCTGGCGGCAGCATTTGGCAGCGGTGCCATGACGAATACCATTAAAGAAGTTGCTGGAGCGAATTTTATCTTCGCTATTGGCACCAATACCACGGAGGCACACCCCATTATTGGCTTGCAAGTGAAAAAGGCAATTCGAAACGGGGCTACCCTGGTAGTCGTAGACCCTCGCAAAACGGAAATGGCTGAAATGGCCCACTACCATCTTCGGATAAAATCTGGTTCGGATATTGCTTTGTTAAATGGCCTGGCCCATGTAATTATCGCTGAAGAAATTTGGAACAAAGAATTTGTTGAAAAACGCACAGAGGAGTTTGAGGCTCTGAAGGCAATGGTGATCAAGTACACGCCGGAGTATGTAGAAAGTATCACGGGCATTCCCCCAGAAACTCTCAAAGCAGTAGCTAGAGGCTATGCGTTGGCCCCAAATGCAACGATTCTATATACCATGGGCATTACCCAGCATATCTGCGGTACTCATAATGTCATGGCCATAGCCAACTTGGCTATGCTCTGCGGTCAGATAGGTAAAGAGTTCAGCGGCGTGAACCCTCTGCGTGGCCAGAATAACGTCCAGGGCGCTTGCGACATGGGCGCATTGCCCAACGTATTTACGGGCTACCAGCCTGTGAATGTTGAGGGAAACAGAACTAAGTTCGCCACAGCTTGGGGTGTTCAGGAGCTCCCGGCCAATCCAGGTCTCACTTTAGGTGAGCTTTTCGACGCGGCTAGCGAAGATCGGCTCAAGTGTATGTACATTATGGGCGAGAACCCGGTTCTGTCCGACCCAGATGCTCTTCATGTAATTCACGCTTTGGAAATAATAGACTTTCTAGTTGTGCAGGACATATTCCTGACTGAAACGGCAGAAATCGCGGATGTCGTTCTTCCAGCGGTTAGTTTTGCCGAGAAGGATGGTACTTTCAGCAATACCGAACGCCGTGTCCAACGAGTGCGCAAGGCCGTTGAACCTGAAGGAGATGCTAAGGATGACTGGGAAATCATTAGCATGGTTGCCACAGCCATGGGTTATCCCATGCAATATAAATCAGCTGAGGAGGTTTTTGAGGAGATTGCTCAAGTCACTCCGTCCTATGCTGGAATTTCTTACGCCCGTTTAGACCAAGGGAGTCTTCAGTGGCCCTGTCCTACGCCTGAACACCTCGGCACCAAGTTCCTGCACGTGGGTAAGTTTTCGCGGGGGTTGGGGATGTTCCATCCGGTGGAGCATATTCCGCCCGATGAACTGCCCGATGCTGAATACCCACTGGTACTGAGCACTGGCCGTCGTCTTTACCATTACCATACGGGTTCAATGACTCAACGTACCGAAGCCTTGGAAGTAGCCTACTCTGAAGAATATTTAGAATTAAACTGCCTTGATGCCGAACTAATTGGTATCAGTGACGGGGATAAAGTAGAGGTGACCTCTCGCCGCGGCAGTGTCGAAGTAACGGCTAGGGTCAGCGATAAGGTAACCCAAGGATTAGTCTTTACATCCTTCCATTATCCAGAGGTGGCCATAAACCAACTAACGAACCCTGCTCGTGACCCGATTTCTAAGATACCAGAGTTCAAAGTATGCGCGGTGAAAGTAGCAAAGTCAGAGAGAACGATAAAAACCCAAAAAGTTAGTTAATCATCAAGGCATGACTGGTTCTCGTTTAAGTTGCGAGAGCCAGTTTTTAAATATTAAAAATCACAGCCTTAATTTCGTTGTCTTATAAACAAATACGATCATGAAAGGTAAGTGGAACATGGGAAACGGTCGTGAATTATTCAAAGTAAAGACCTTGGTAGAGGCGGTTGATTCATTAAAACCCTATGTTCTTTCATTTTTTCAACGAGTCGAAATGGTCTCGCTAGCTAATTCGTTGGGGCGTATTGTTAGTCAAGATATTGCATCACCCTGTGCCTTACCTCATTTTCGAAAATCCACGATGGATGGGATGGCAGTTCGGGCTTCGGATACGTTTGGAGCTAGTGAAAGTATGCCTGCTTTTGTTCAATGCAATGGGGAAATAAGAATGGGAGAGGCCCCGACGGAACCTTTGAGGCCAGGTACAGGAATCTTAATTCCCACAGGAGGAATGCTTCCAGAGGAAGCGGATGCCGTTGTAATGCTTGAACAACTTGAACATTTTGGGGAGGAACTCTATGGCGTAACCAAGGCGGTCGCCCCTGGGGAGAACCTTATTGATATCGGAGAAGACTTAACCGTCGGAGAAATCATTCTTCCTCAAACAACGCGCATTAGGGCTCAGGAAATGGGGCTTTTGGCAGCTATCGGCTTAACTATGGTTCCTGTCTTGCCCCGTTTTCGTGTCGGGATTCTTTCGACAGGGGATGAAGTTATTCCCCCGGATCAAGAACCACTATTAGGCCAGTCACGGGATATTAATGGCTTTACATTACTAGGACAGGTCTTGACATACGGGGCTGATGCTCATTACTATGGTATTGTGAAAGACGACCTTGAAGAACTTCGTACATTGCTTAAACAAATGGTAAAAGAAAATGACATTATTTTACTCTCTGGTGGAAGTTCTGTAGGGTCACGTGATTTATCTGCTCAGCTGATTGACTCACTTGGAGAACCAGGAATCCTTTTTCATGGTTTAGCACTTAAGCCCGGTAAACCGACAATTGGTGGGGTCGTGGATGGCAAGTTGATTTTCGGACTTCCTGGACATCCCGCCTCGGCAATGATTGTCTTTGACGCCATCGTCCGCCCTTGGTTAGATGCCGCGGTATTACATACTCAAGTTGATCCTCTTCCCAAGGGTAAATTGACCCAAAATATTCATTCTGGAAATGGTCGAGAGGAGTTTGTGCCAGCGCGTTTACTTCCGAACGGGGAGGAATGGCAACTTGAACCAATCCGAGGAAAATCTGGTTTGATTCGGACAATGGTCTTAGCAGATGCGATGGTTCACATTCGCTTAGATACTGAGGGCCTAGAAGCAGGAAAAGAAGTAGCTTTTAAGTTTTTGCGATAAGATAAGTGTAGGAAATAGGAGGCAAAGGAAACGTGGAACGCCAAATATATCTTGAAAGCAAGGCGTGGCAAGAAGGTTTGTCTTTAATGATGGAAAAACTTGCTGAGCACTGCATTCCGAAAAATGAGTCTGTAGATGTTCGTTTAGCTCTCCATAGAATCACAGGAACAATCATTCGCGCTAAAAGAAATTCACCTCATTTTGTGGCAGCAGCTATGGACGGATATGCTCTGCGGGCCAAGGAAACTCACGGGCTTTCGGAGCGAGAACCTCGTTGGTTAGTACTTGGAGTTCAAGTGATTCAAGTCGATACAGGAGATCCTATCCCAGAGGGGATGGATGCTGTTGTTATGTTAGAAGAAGTCTTGGAATTGGGCGAGCGTGGAATCCTGCTTCAGGCTCCTGTCGTACCTTGGCATAATGTTCGACCAGTGGGGGAGGACATTGTTGAAGGGGAAATGATTCTCCCCATTAATCATCGCATTCGCCCCCAAGATCAGGGAGCGTTGCTGGCAGCAGGGGTTTTAGAGGTAGAAGTTCGATGTAAGCCCCAAGTGGGAATATTGCCAACAGGCGATGAAATCCGTTCACCAGAAGTACCGCTGCAGCGGGGAGATATTGTGGACAGCAACTCCACAGTCCTTGCCTCCTTAGTGGAGGAATGGGGCGGATCGGCGACAGTTTGGCCGATAACGTCGGATCGGCCTGAGTTGTTAGATGAGGCTCTTCTACAAATGGCAACATCACAGGATATTATGGTCATCATCGCAGGGTCCTCTCAAGGACGAGATGATTATACGAGCCAAATGATTGATAAACATGGTAAACTTTATCTTCATGGGGTAGCAATTAAACCGGGGAAACCAGTGGTTTTAGGAGAGGTTCAGGGAAAACCCGCAATTGGAATCCCAGGCTACCCAGTGTCCGCTTATCTGACAGCACATTTGTTTTTGGAGCCATGGGTCAAGCATTTGCAGGGTTTGAGCAAAGGGGTACCGGATACACTGGAAGCCGTTATTAGCAAAAAAGTCTTTTCCTCATTAGGCAGTGAAGAATTTGTGCGGGTAAAAGTAGGGAAGGTAGGAGATCGTTGGGTTGCGGCCCCTTTGAGTAGGGGTGCAGGCGTGACGATGAGCTTAGTGAGAGCGGATGGAATTCTGCGGGTTCCCCGTCTGCAGGAAGGATTTCATGAAGGAGAAACAGTACCCATTGAGCTCTTACGGCCTGTCTCGGAGTTAGAAGAAACTCTAGTATGTATAGGATCTCATGATTTGACGTTGGATGTTATAAGCAACCATATGAAGGCAAGGGGGGGAATTGGAGGCATTGCCTCAGCGCACGTAGGGAGCCTAGCCGGAATTCTATCTCTCCGCTCAAAGGAAGCTCATTTTGCAGGCATTCACCTGCTTGATCCCGCAACAGGAGAATACAATCACTCTTATTTACAACGCTTCTTGCCAGGAAGAGAAATAGCCTTGATGAATTTAGTCTATAGAACTCAGGGTCTTCTTGTGCAGAAAGGAAATCCCCTCAATATAAAGAACCTTGTAGATTTAGCCCAGTCAGGAATCCGATTCATAAATCGCCAAAGCGGTTCAGGAACGAGGGTGCTTTTAGATTATCTGCTTCAGAAGCAAGAACTTAATAGGGAGCAAATTTCGGGATATGAGCGGGAGGAATTTACACACTTAGGAGTCGCGGTCGCGGTCGCCTCGGGATCAGCGGACGTTGGGTTAGGAATTCAAAGTGCAGCGGAAGCGCTGGGACTTGATTTCATTTGGATAGGAGAAGAGCGTTATGATCTGGCGATTCCGCGAGAATATCTTGAAGAACCCCGCCTGAAAGTCATGATTTCCGTTATCCAAAGTAAAGCTTTTAAAGAGGATGTTCTTGCGCTCGGTGGCTATGATGTCCGTGAAACGGGGGTATTTTACCTTTAATTTCAAAGGAGTGATTAGGTAATGGTTAAATTAACAGAACTCGCAGCCCAAAAAGTTAAAGAAATACAAAAAGTTAAGCATAAAGAAGACTCCTTTCTTCGAATTCATCTCATAAGTGAAGGCTGTGGTATTCCAAGTTATGGCTTAACTTTTGAGGAGTCCAAAAACGATGATGATAATTTGGAGGTGTATTACGGTATTTCTATAATCACAGATAAGAAACAGGTGACTACTTTAGATGGAATAATCGTTGACTATATCGAGACTAAGAAAGGTGGAGGTTTCGATATACGTAAGCCAAAGAAAGACAATGCCAAGGGTTCTGGAGGGAGTTGTGGTGGTATATGCTGAAATGCTAGAAGAGAGCTCGGGGTTTAATTAGATATTATTACAATTGGAAAATGTGTAAAAATACGAAATTACCTTTTCGCGAATTAAATCGCGATAAAAGGGGTTGTGGATAGAAAAAAATAACATTGCTAACCTATTATAACAAATCGTATAATGATGATGATGTTATTTGGTGTTGTTAGTTATAGTTAGCGGATAGACAGTTAAATATCATATGCATGCTAATGCGAATGGATATGAACTAACGTTACTGACATCGTGATACATTTAATACGCCAGAAAGCAGATCATCCGTATTTAAAAATCCAAAAAAAAGAATAATTAATCTCCGAGCCGTACTAACCTAAAGAGAAATCTATGGTTACCGGCCAGGGCTTTAAGCCCTCAGGGTGTACCCGGAAACGGATATGCCTTCACTATTGAAAAGGAGGTGGCTAGGCCTGCTAGGCTTTTGTTTGGCATGCTCCACTTTCTATGAGTGGAGCTATTTTTTATGCCTTCAATAAACTGAATATTCGTGCAGATTATTACCCATAAATCATTGAGAGAAGTGGTAAAGAATGACAGATAAACTAAGGGACTTATTTCGTCTCGACTCAAGCGTGTTATTTAAAAATGCACAGGAAATTGCTAAAACGAAAAAAAGCATCTATTGTTCCCCGAATATTGTCAACGGTTCTTGCAAGACAGTTCCTAGCTGTCGACACTGCAAATGGGAACATATGAAAGCCGCCAATCCTGATTTTTATAAAAAAAGAACGCTTAAGGAAATTAAAGCACGAACTCAAGTTCTTGTCGAGGCGGGAGTACAGAGAGTGTTCTTAGCCTCCGGTTGGATGGGATATAAAGTACCGGAGTTTTACTATGATTGTATTCAGTCAATTAAAGAGGATTCCAATTTAGACGTTTACGGACTCTTTGGTGCTATTAATGGCAAGAGTTTAGTAAACCTCAAACGTGCAGGTATGGATGGCTACTTATGTGGCTTAGAATCTCCGAATGAAGCAATATATAAACGTTTCAGACCAGCGGGCGATACTTTGACAGATCGTATCATGGCTTTGAAGACTGCGAGAGATATAAACTTAAAAATTTGGAGCGGCTTTTTAGTGGGATTAGGAGAAACAGACGAGGACGTTATCGTAGGACTGGAGATTCTCAGAGAGCTTGATCCAGAATCGCTGTCGATTTTACCGTTTACGCCCTTTCCCAATACCGAGATGTGGGAGGAAAATCCGGCAAATCCACTAAAATGGGCTAGAATTATGGCTAGTGCTCGAATATATTTGCCGAAGCCCGATTTGTTTTCCGACCAAACCTCAGGATTTTATCAAGGATATGGTATTTTAGGCGGGGCGAATGGATTCTATGCTTTTCCGGATAAGAAGTCACTATCCCGACCGGTCCAAGGAGCCAGAGCTTAAAAAATCAAAGGCTTTCGCTCAAATTCTTAAAGTTTGATACTAAGCCAATCGGAGGAAGGGTTAACTATGAATAGCGGGTTTGATGGACCCAGAGAGAACGAGGGATCTTCGAATAATCTGGAAGTAGATGGTTATCTGTCTGAAATAGTAAAACAGGAAAATGATTGGGGAAGATGGCTTAAGGAAGTGATGAGACAAGGGTAGACCGGAAAAGAATTTAAACTAGGAGAGGGGATAGAAAATGAAATGTTCGATCTGTGAAAGAGGCTGTGCCATTCTGGCAGGAAATACAGGAGCCTGCGGACTTTATCAAAACCAAGGAGAAGAAATTGTTGAGCTTTTCCCCAATAAATACTTGACTGTTTGTCCTATTTCGATCGAAACAATGCCTATTTTGCACTTTTACCCAAGAGGAAAATTTCTTCAAGTTAGTACCACGGGCTGTAATTTTAATTGTAATGGTTGCATTTCGACGTTGATTGTTAAGGAAATGGAACCATCAAGTAAAGCTCTGCGCGAATTGCTGCCTCAACAGGTGGTCGATGAGGCAGTGAAAAATGATTGTCTGGGTATAGCATTTTTACTGAATGATCCTTTGGCATCTTTTCCAACCTTTCTTAAAGTGGCCGAACTTGCCAAAAAGCAGGGCCTATTAGTAGGTTGTTCCTCCAATGCCTACTTTACCGAATTTTCGCTGGCTAAAATCAGTGGTTATTTAGATTTTATCAATGTTGGCGTTAAAGGATTGTCCGACCGGTCCTATCAAAACTGCGGCGGCAGTACGGTTGAGCCGGTTCTAAGAAACATTAAAACGCTCCATGAAAAGGGTGTCCATGTGGAGGTTTCCTGTATGCTGAAAACGGATAATATGGAAGAAGTGGTGGGTCTGGCCGAGATAATGGCACAAATATCTCGGGATATTCCTTTACAGCTCATGCGTTTCATCCCTTTAGAAGGCGCTGATCCTTCCCTGGAACCCTCCATACGAGAGGCAGAAGATCTGTATTTGAAGTTAAGAAAATCTCTTAACTATATCTATCTGTTTAATTCACCTGGAACTAACTATCTCAACACATTCTGCCCTCACTGTGGGGAAGTGATCTATAAAAGAGATTTTTACGGCCCTATGGGAGCAAAATTGACGTTTCCGGAAATAGGTTCAGGGCAAAAAAATATTTGCCCGAAGTGTGGCCGGACAATCGACATGAAAGCGGCTCCGGCGGAAATAAAGTATCAGGAAGGTGCTTTTGAGGGAGGTTATCCCTTTACAAGGGCTCTGGAAATGATGGAAGCAATTTTAATAGCGATCGGTGTTGCGGATAAAAAGAAGGTGGTCCAGGTTTGGGAAGAGGTGCTTTGTCATGAGGGGCTAAACAAATTACACCATGACATTCAGAACTTCGAGTCATACCTTGGGACAATCAGGCATTTTGGAGAATTAACTAAAACGGAAAATAAGGCTGAAGAGTTGGTCGCTTTTATGCAAGAAAAAATTTCAATGGTTAAGGAAGGGCTGTCAGCTATCAAACGCAAGCCTCGTGTCTATTATGTCATGGGAAAACCACTTTTCTGCCTTAAAGGAGAACGTCTCGAAAATCAGTTGGTTGAAGCAGCCGGGGGGATAAGCGTAAATAAAGAAATTGAGTGTACCGGAAGGCCCGGCATGATAATTTCTGTGGAAGAATTAAATGCCCTTAATCCAGAAGTTATATTTATTTCGGCTTTCCTATCGTCTTCCGTCGAAGATTTCTATGAGGAGTGTTGTAAAGCCGGTATTAAGGTTGACGCGGTGAAGAACAGGAGAATTTATACCCATCTGGCCTCTGGCTGGGATTTTGGTAGCCCCAGATGGATCTTGGGGCTGCTGCATATAGCTAATATCCTTCAGCCCGAGATCTATCATTTTGATGTGATCGCGGAAGCAAAAAAAATGTATGAGGAATTTTATGAGCTTGATTTATCTCTTGCCGATCTTAATCGTTCTTTTAGTAAGCCCAGTAGTAATTGGCAGTGGAAGAACAATTGATTCTCGGTCAAGGAGGGTCTATTTTATGGAGAATAAAATCGTAACAATGCAGCTTCCCGAGGGAAACTTTGTGACAACTGTCACAGCTTTTGATAAAAACGATGTCACAGCAATAAATGCGATTTATGACAGTTGGCGGGATTTATGCGCTCATCTCGGGGTGCTCGACGCTAAAGCATCAAACTTGCCCGAAGAGCTGCACCTGCCCGAGGAATTGTCGGAGATAAGTTTTGGTATTGCTAAAGATGTGTGGCGAAGTAGAGGAGTACCAGGGGCAAATTCTTCTTTCAATTTCTATGACCCATATGCTGAAAGGAATAACAATCGCATACAAGTAAAAACTTGTTGTGTTTTGCCGGATTTAACTTCATTCGGTCCAAATTCGCAATGGGATCGAATATTTTTTGCGGATTTTTATCGAGAAGGCAAATGGGATGGAACGTTTGATGTCTACGAGCTAAACACCGATGATATAAACAATTATAAAGTAAAGGTTGATCGAACCTTGTTAGAACAGAAAATGCAAGGAAGAAGTCCGCGGTTTAGTATTTATAGTGGTTTAATTCAGAAAGGTAGATATATGTCCAAAGAGACTTTCCTGATTATTGAAAAAGGGATTATAAAACTCTAATGACTTCTATCCCGCTAGCGTGTATTTAGTGAATGAACACACATCCCATAATGTAATGGAGGCTATCATCATGGAAAAAATCAAAGTTCAGGATTCTGTCGGTACAGTTTTAATGCATGACATGACACAAATTATTCTCGGTGTCACCAAAGGCCCCCGCTTTCGCAAGGGGCATATAGTCAGGGAAGAGGATATTTCAGTGCTCCTAAGCATGGGCAAAGAACATGTTTACGTATGGGATCCAATACCCGGCCTCATTCATGAAAATGAAGCAGCGGAGCGTCTCGCCCGAGCCGTGACCGGTTCAGGGCTAATCTTCGACGAGCCAAAAGAAGGAAAAATCACG
>OMOF01000060.1 GCA_900290375.1 Candidatus Desulfosporosinus infrequens | reverse complement strand
AAGTTTAGGGCTGCGCAATTGAATCAAAAGCTTGATTAAATCGTCATAGTCGTCTACGGTTTTGAAGCCAAAAAGGTAGCGATTCACTCGTTCCATGTAATCCTTTTGAGTTTTGACCACCTCGCCGCCCTCGCCAATCCGATTTTCCAGTTCACGTCGAGTGAGCGGAATTTTCTCTAGTTTACCATCCAGGGCTCGTTCCGTTTTGTAGAGTTTCAGGTCAATTCCGATTCGGCGGTTATCCAGAAGAATGAATCCCCAGAACTCCAAAGCCCCCTGACGTTTGGCCTTTAAACCGATGCCCGTGGTGATATATTCCTGCGTACCGGGTCGATGATATTCTAGATAGAGGTATCCTGTCCGTTCATCGAGATCCGTTACATCCATTTCTCCGAGCAGGTAATCTTCCATACGACGAGCACGAGAACCAAAGGGGTCAAGGCGATCGGGTGTCTTGCGTCCATCCAAAAGATTGTTGTTCAATTTCTTTTTCCTTTAAATAGGCCTCTACGGCAGCTTTTTTGCGTTCCGATTGATCAACCACCGCATTCGGTCTGCCTTTTTCTCGGTAGTTTCTGACCTTAGGCCGAATCTCGATTTCAGAGGGTGCTTCATCCCAGATCTCGACTTCGAAACTTTCCGTCTGCTTGGGGCGATCGACCCATAAGTGCCGCGTATGGAAGACGCCAAAAACACAGGCAGAGAGTTCATGAGCCTCTTGTAAGGTGTCTAAGTTGGAAAACCACTTAGCCAAGTGTAAATAATCCAGGCGTCGGTTGCGCAGATTGTGATGAGTTTCGCCAAGACGCTGGGCAAAGCGGGTTAGACGTCGAATGGTATCATTGGTTGCGTTCTGGAGATAGAGCAGATCACTTTCGCTGCCTCCTTCTCCCAGGAACCAGGTTCTAAGACTTTCCCATTCATTTTGAAAACGTTCCATCAACTGTTCTTTGCTGGGACGAACGTCCAAGCGGAGAATAGACAGTTCATAGTCTGCGACACATTCCGTGAGTTTTCGGGAGAACGTCAAGGGGGCTTCCTCGAGTATGCCTTCAATCCGGAAGGAGGTTCTCAGTAAGCTCGTCATAAAATTACGGAGGTACTCTGTTAACGCCTCTTTATAGACCAGAAATGCATCGGTCATCATTTGTTCCTCTACTTTTTCACTATGCAGGTGGGCCAAGTAATCGGCCGCATTATCTGTCAGGCGATGAAAGTTCTCATACAGGTCTTGCCAGAGGAGATAAATCTCTTCGTTCGTTTTACTAAAAACAGCGTCTGGTTTCACCCAAGCGACGGTAAGGTTCATTAAATTACCCAGTAAGCGATCAAAAAGGGTTCGTTCCAGTGAACCTCCAAACCCTGCTCCTAAATGCTCCAGGCCTAAAACCATACGTTCAATTTCAATTGTGTAGGGTGTCAACTGATAACGAAATTTTCGTTTCTTAAATTCTTCGATGCTCGCTACATGTCCTGTATCTTGACGCGGTATAAGATTCTTCCAGCTAACCAGTTGATCTAAATCCTGCAGGAGCTGCTCCTCAGTGTACTCTCGAAAGTGAGGATCCTGCTTCAAATGCTGCAAAATTTCTTCGAGAACTATGTAGTAACGTAGTCGTTCGTGTTGCTGATAAACGTAACGCAAAATAGAACGATAACGCCAAGCATTCGATACCGTCAAATAGGTCGCTTCTTGAATAGGTTTGAGAAGTTGTTCATTCATTTCATTTACCTCTAAAGCAGAATTAATGTTATACTCATTTATTCGCTCTATTTTAACCGAAACCTACTTTAAGGCAGAATTTATCTCCCCACTTTGTGGCAACACTACACAAATGCACTAAGTTGATAATATCGCTGGCATTTATTATAGGTTATTATAATACTAGAAAGAAAATCAACTCAGAAATATGAAAGGCATGGGTGTATCATGGGTAACTATCAAAAAATCAATCCACTGAAAAAGAACGGAATTGAAGCCAAAAAAGCCTATTTAATCGGTGGCGGTATTGCCTCTCTTGCGGCGGCTGCTTATCTGATCCGAGATGGACATATGGCAGGAGAAAACATTACTATCTTAGAAGAAACTCTCGTTCTCGGCGGTAGTATGGATGGCGCTGGAGATGCCGAACAGGGATATATTATACGTGGTGGTAGAGAACTTGAGGAGCATTATGAGTGCTCCTGGGATCTGTTTAGCTTTATTCCTTCCTTAAACAATCCCAGCAGAACAGTTTTGGATGAATTCCGTGAACTGAATCTTGCAGAACCGATTGAATCTCACTGTCGCTTGATTCATAACTGTGGAGAAAAAGCAGATTTTTCAACCTTAGGCTTATCAGACCTGCATATTAAACAGATTACAAAGCTCTTTCTGGCCACTGAGGAGCAACTAGGCGCAACAACAGTTGAGGATTTCTTTGACGCCTCTTATTTTGAAACAAACATGTGGTATTTCTGGCGTTCCATGTTCGCTTTTGAAAACTGGCACAGCGTCGTGGAGATGAAACGCTATATGGAGCGCTTTATGCATCTCCTTCCGGGTATGAACCAGCTCAAAGGAATCTTGCATACTCAGTATAACCAGTACGATTCCATGATTCTACCACTTATCACCTGGCTTAAGCATGAAAATGTCAACTTTGACCTCCACACACAGGTAACCGACTTGGATATCAGCCTTGTTGGCAGACAGAAGACCGTCACTGGTATTCATCTAGTCCGTAATGGCCATTCTGAGAAAGTTGCAGTGTCTGCCGACGATCTTGTTTTCGTTACCAACGGTTCAATGACCGAAAATTCCACGTTGGGCAGTATGTATGCCCCGGCTGTTTTGAACAGAGATAAGGTCAACTGCGGTTGCTGGAATTTGTGGAAGAACATTGCCAGCAAAGACCCTTCATTTGGTCATCCAGAGGTATTCTGTAATGACATTGATAAAACGAAGTGGGAATCCTTTACCATGACCTTTAAGGGACCGTTCATGGACAAATTCCTCAAGGAATTGACTGACCAAGATCCTGGCCAAGGCGGTGTTGTTACCATCAAGGATTCTAACTGGTTGATGAGCTGGAGCTACTCTAAGCAGCCTCACTTTATTAACCAGCCAGATGATGTCTTCGTATTATGGACATATGGCTTATTCCCAGACAATGTCGGTGATTACATTAAGAAGAAAATGTGTGATTGCACTGGCGAAGAACTTGTCTCAGAGTTATTGTATCACATGGGATTGAAGGACAAAATCCACGAGATTCTAAAAACCGTCAAGGTAATTCCTTGCATGATGCCTTATATCACCAGTCAATTTATGCCTCGTGTTAAGGGAGACCGTCCTGATGTGGTTCCTGAAGGCAGTACAAATCTTGCTTTTCTTGGACAGTTCGCAGAAGTTGCCGACGACTGTGTTTTCACGATCGAATATTCCATTCGTACAGCGATGATGGCTGTTTATACCTTACTCGAACTTGAAAAACAAGTAACTCCGGTTTATGCTTCGAAATATGATATACGCGTGCTATTGATGGCCGCTAAAACCCTCTACAGCGGTCGACTTCCAGGTGAAACTATTATCCGAAAATTACTCAAGGATACGACACTCGAAGGTTTATTCTAATCATAAACACCCCCCCTTGGACAACACGAAGTATGATTCAACGTACAACGTGTTGACCAAGGGGGGGCTAGAAGAAATTACTCCCCGAATTATTTTACTGCCCTTAGATCTCTTACAATTTGAAATTCTTATTAGCCAGGAACCGCTATCCGAAAAAACACTCACTGAGATCGTTGATGATATTTTTATGCCACTGGTTCATCCATGAGCGATCATAAAAGTATGTTTGAAGTATCTATGACAAAAAAATTTGGCACAATTTTTCTAGTGACCTTTAATAATGCAGAAGAGACTTCCTAAAATAAATTTGGAGCTCCTCTTATACTATAACAAATCGCCGTAGTCACGGTGATTACATTGACTACGATGACTACTTATAATAAACTTGAAAGTGAGGATTATGATGGAGACTAGAGAGGATGTCAATAAAATGCCATTAGCAATACCTAAGTTCAATATTCGAGATACAAAGAAGCACTATTCTGAACTTAACAATATCGCTCTAAAAGGAATCGAAGTAATAACATTCAATGCAAATAATGAGAACGAAATGGTATCACATATTAAAACTTCTTATCTTGATACGCTTTTGTCCCATTTAATTTTCAAACCAGAAAAAGAGTTTGATAAAGAAATTGGAATTCATACTGTTTCTCTTCCGGAAATTGACCTTTATGGTGAAGGTCCTTCGTTAGAAGCTGCTATCAATAATCTGCTTGATAGCGTTCTGGAATTTCTTAGTATTTATGTTGAGAAACTAGATATATTTTCAAAAGTTGAGTCTGACCAAAAACAAATATATTTGCTTAAACTTCTAAGATGTCATGGAGATAGGGATTTGATACAGAAAGAGTTAGGTTTGTAAAAATGCCTATACGATTCTGTCAGGGAGATATACGCAAACTTCTTTCACATTTCAATATGAAACCAGAAAAGGGCTCAACCATATATCTGGGAATAGGCAGAGACGGTATTTGGCGTACTTGTAAGTTCGACTACCACAGAGATAAAGATCCTGTAGCCACAGGTACCGCTA
>OMOF01000364.1 GCA_900290375.1 Candidatus Desulfosporosinus infrequens | reverse complement strand
GCAAGAGGAAAGAACAAATGAATTCCTGAAAAAGCTTTGCAAGGAAAACGCCTTTGTTTTCTATGATGAAGCCACTAAGTTCTATAAGATCCACAATGTACTGCTTGATTTTTTAAGGATTAAACAAAGATTTACAACAGAGGAGCTTCAATATCTGTATAGGCGTTTAGGCGAATGGCATTTAGGAGAAAAAGAATATATTGCCGCCTATAGATGTCTGTATCGCGCCGGAGAAGTCGAGATAATTTTCGCCGATATTTATAAGCCTGATCGCAATATCAATAATATTATCTGGTTTGACGGCCACCTGGAAATGTTTAAGACGGCTCCCCAGATATTACTGGATGAATATCCTATAGCCTATTTGCTATATATTTTTATTTCTCTCGTGAGAAGAAATAAAGAAATGAAAGTGGATTGCATTCGACGGCTGGATAATCTGGAACAAGTCTATCTGCAGAGGGAGAATATCGACGAGGATTATCGGAACAGTATTTTGGCGGAAATCTTAATCATCAGGAAGTTTACAGTGTTCAACCAGGTCGAACAAATGAGCGCCAGAAACGATGAAATAATCAGATTATTAAACGGCAGGCAATCCCGGATCATGATCAGAAGCAATGAGTATACATTTGGCTCCCCTCATTTGCTCTATATCTATTTCAGGGAGCAGGGCACACTGCAAACGATCTTAGGGGTTATTTTTGATAAATTCCCATTGTTCCCGAAGTATGCCAATGGCTGCGGGACCGGAAGCGAATATCAGGCCCTCGCAGAATATGCCCTTGAAACAGGCGACTGGAAAGCCGCCGAGCTTAATAGCTTTAAAACCATCTATAAGGCCAAAACATATGCCCAAGCCAGCCTGATTATCTGCGCCAATTTTAACCTGATCAGACTTTATATTTATCAGGGTAAAATAGAACAAGCCCTCGAAATACTCAAGCAGTTGGAAAAAGATATAAGCGCCGAAAACAATCTCCTTTATAATACAACCATCGAGTTGTGCAAGGGGTATATCTACTCTTGCCTGGGACAACTTGAGAAAATTCCCTATTGGCTGCAGATAGGG
>OMOF01000273.1 GCA_900290375.1 Candidatus Desulfosporosinus infrequens | reverse complement strand
TACGAAAACAGACGATCACATTATCAACAAAGACAACAACATTATGACCACCGTCCATACAAACCGAACTACTACCGAGATGAAACAACACGTTCACATAGACCACGTACATATTATAGTAAACCATACAGACACAGACAGGACACTGCATCAACCGATCAAGAACCACATTTTCGACGCAATTCTAGCTATTATGAAGATTATCCAACCATTCAGGAGAGCCACGGAAGAACCTACTCTTCACGTCACTACCCAAGTCGTTTAAACTACTAACTTGGACCGATAACAATACTAATATTCCTCGGTCCTATACAGAACGGTCTTCTTCTTTACCAATTCCTCATAAGAATAACAATAAGAAACATAGAAATAATAAACACACTAAACACAATAAACCTCGTAGACGTTTACAACGAGGTAATGCCCATAATAAACGAAATAAAAGAAAGCAGACAAAGAAATTTAATAAGATTGTGGAAAACAGTGTTATTACGAACCTGTCTGATACTGCTTTAACTAAAAATCAGATTGCAGTACTAAATAAAGGTCTTAATTATATTCCATACACTAAACATTTCTCTTATACACAATTAGATCAAGATATGTTACGTTTTGAACGAAAACTACAACTTTTTCATTTTTTCCGAGATAAAGAAGAAGAAAGTGATGATGAAATAGACAACACACGGTTAGCATTTGAGGAAAATCCCAATTATTGGCCACATAAATTGAACAAAGACATAACAGAACTATGCAGAGAACTAAAACAAGAAATTTACATGCTGTATAAACAAAAAAATAAATTTCAAAACCTTACTAAATATGAAAAAATTGCACTTAAACAATTAAAACAAAACAAAGAACTTATTATCAAGAAAGCAGATAAAAATAGTGGCATTGTCATCATGAATAGATGTACATATGAAGAGAAGATTTACCAAATGCTGAGAGATGAAAAAGTCTACAAATCACTGTCAGAAGATGACAGTTTAATAGTTAAATCTAAAGTAGATTCTCTACTCAAAAAGCTACTACATGATAACTGTTTAACCGAAAAACAATATCTTAACTTAACTAACTATAAGATTAAAACCCCAATTTTTTACGGAATACCCAAAATCCACAAATTAGGAAACCCCTTAAGACCAATAGTGTCACAAATCAATGGCCCTTGTTATCGCATGAACCAACTAATCCATGAAATACTATTAGTAGCAGAGTCAGAAATTCCATATTTATTTAAAGATACTACAGCCTTTTTACAAGTCATCGAAGATCATAAAAACGTTACTAATGATACTTTCCTAGTTACTATGGACGTCGTTTCACTCTATACTAACATTCCCCAAGACGAAGCTATAGAATTCATCTGTGAACATTATGAAAATACCTTACATTGTTGGCATAATTATAAGACTAAAGTTTTACCAGTCAAAACCATATATCTAAAACAACTGTTACAATTAATGCTTTCTAACTGTTCTTTTGAATTCAATAATGAATACTATAGTCAATTATACGT
>OMOF01000811.1 GCA_900290375.1 Candidatus Desulfosporosinus infrequens | reverse complement strand
ATAAAATGGTAAATAGGCATGGGATGATGGGAGGCTATGGTTATAGAGGATTTCAGAATAGACCGTTTAATGTGCGACCAAACCAAAATCAAGGACAAAATATTAATCCAACTCCAACTCCTCCAGCTCCAAATGCTAATCCACAACCAAACCAGAATCAAAATAATGGGCAGAACTCGAATGGAGGGGCAAAACAATGACGTTTATAGGAATTGTAATTTTCTTAATCGGATTATTTTTAGTTTTTGATTGCAAGAAGCATGGTTTGAATGGTTCTTGTTTTTGCAAAAGTGAAGATAGGGCTATGGACACATTAAGAGAACGTTATGCTCGTGGTGAAATCACTTCAGAAGAATTTATCACGATGAAAAATACTCTTAGCTAATGATTTCCTGCATAATGGTGCGCAAGGGAACTGAATGCTTTGATCTATATTGAACTAGTAGAACTTTGAAGAGCTGATAGCAAGGCTCTTTTTTACTTTGAAACAATGGGCGGCGCTGTAATCGTTTCAAAAAGCTCAATTATTTTCTCAAAGTTTGATATAATGCCTTACAGAGTCAAAACCAGTAATGGAAGATAGTTAAGCGATTTAAAAAATACTTTTAAATAGGGTTTTTTGTAAAAAATGGATATAATGCGAAAATAGGAGTGTTGCAATTGTCAAACGTTATATGTGAAGTTTTATACGCAAGTGTTCCAGGAGCTACTAGTGTAATCACTATTGAAAACCATGTTAATGAGATGCTGAAAATCGGTGCATTCATTAAAATTACACCAACTGACAAGGTAATAATGAAAATATTTAAGATGACAATCGGTTGCATTAATCCTACTATAGCCAAAGAGATACTTTTCAACGCAGCGGCTAGTTGGTTAAATGATTCATTCTGCGGAGAAATGCTTGCTCTGACGCGCAATCTCCCTGCCCATAACGCTGTAAGCACTTGTTACAATAGTGTGAAACATGAATTACTAACTACAAACTTCGAAAAGTTAATAAGTGTGTACATGAACCATCCGAATTTATTTTCAGTCATTTCCGAAAATGTAGAAGTCGAAGAGCTTAAGAACAGCATGTCGGACCCTGAGGCATTTATAAATAGCTTTAAGTGCGAGATTTACTAAGGGAATTGAAAAGAAAAT
>OMOF01000282.1 GCA_900290375.1 Candidatus Desulfosporosinus infrequens | reverse complement strand
TCCACTGATAACTTGCTGTCCCTGCTGGTGTTAGTGCTCCTGCTGTTAATTGCACTCCTACTTGAGCTGTGCCACTTATTGCACCTATCGCTGTGATCGGCGTTGCTGCTACCACTGCTGCCGTTGGTACACTTGTTACTGTGCCTGAGCAGCTTCCTGTTCCTGTTGCTACTACTTCAAGGTAATTACCTACATCGCCGGCAACTGGTGTGTATGTGGCTGCGGTTGCTCCCGTAATGGCTGTATATGTGCCGCCTGATGTCGCTGATGATTTCCACTGATAACTTACTGTCCCTGCTGGGGTTAGTGCCCCTGCGGTTAATTGCACTCCTACTTGGGCTGTGCCACTTACTGCACCTATCGCCGTAATGTTAACGGCACTAACATTAATTTTAGCCGCTGTCAATGTAACCGCATAAAACTTTACAACCGCCTTAGAACTATTTAGTTCGTATATGGCTAGATATTTATTTGTAGAAGAATCCACACCAAATATATCGTTACCAGACGTATATGCGTATATAGAGTTTGCTACGGCAGGACTACCAGTCGCTAAAGTTTCAATTGTTCCGACAATAGGAATAGGAGTAGCAAGTGATGAATTTGAAAACTCATACGCTAAAGTATCGCCTGAACCTGCTGTTACTATCGCCGTAACTCTTGTCCCAGCTGTTGTTCCAATTGCTACAGTAGCTGTAAGAACTGGAGCATTTATATTGGTCATTGTGATTGTGTTGATAGATACAGGTGAAAGAACTCCGGCCTCATCTGCAGCAATAGCTTGGAAAGTGCCATTTTTTGTTGTCAATTTAAAAGGATTAGTTTTACTTGTAGTAGTTGCAATCGAAATAGTTTTAGTAGGATCCGTTACTGTAGCCTTTAGTGCAGTGCCTCCAATTACTAATGAATCAAGAGCAGCTTGAGTTGTTGGGACACCTGCAATTGTAGGCGTTCCAAGGAAAGCTGTGACTGTTGAAGCATCACTACTAGCGTCAACAGCCACAGTACTAGCTGCTCCTGTTGAGGTACTTGTTACCACTAGATAACCGCTTGCGTTTACAGTTGCTGTTGCATGCGTTGTTAATACACCATTCAATGCAGTTAAGAATCCCGCTTGAGTAGTTACTCCTGATGCAATTGTGTAGGTATAAACTGTTCCGTCAACTTTGAATGCTAAATTTTCATTATTCTTTGCGGTTGTTGCAGTTGCAACAACCGCATCAGTTAAGTTAACACTACCAGTTGCTGAACCAGAAAATGCACTAGTTGGTACGACATAAACCGTACCTGCTTTACTAGTCGTTACACTTGTTATAGGTCTTCCACAAACTACAGTAGAACCAGCAGCAACAGTAATCGCCGGTGCTGAATAATTGGATACCGTTATTCCACAAGCATGCATTGAAGCTATTCCAGCCGTTCCGTTCCACCCATAAGCCGCTGTAAGGTTATAAATAGAGCCTGCAATCGAGGCTGTTCCACTTTGATTAAAAATCGCCTGAACTGCAAGTTTATCAACAGCATTCAATGGAATAGTAGCACTTGTAGCACTCGTTAGTTTTACAACAGTACTTGTTGTAAGTGTATATGAATGTGTAGCGCCATCAGTTATCGTTAAATACTTAGCTGTAATATCTTTTGCAGATGGAGAAGTAGCAGCCACCATACTGGTCCCGGTTATAACCAAATTACCTGAGCTAAGATCATAGGTTGCAGAAGTTAATCCTACAACACCACTAACAGTCAGGACATGGTGGCTAACGTCAGTCGTAGATGTAGTTCCATCCCATCCACTATAACAATTTATCTGATAATTTCCTTGGTTTAGGCTACCAGTTCCATTTTGATCAAGAAACTTTGTCAATGCAGCCTCATCTGTCGCATCTAATGTAATAGTAGCTTCAGTTGCACTTAAGATTTCTCCCTTAGATGTCAGAGTATAACTATTTTCTTTACCATCAGTAATATTAACTTTTGCGAGGTTAATATCATTGTTTGCACCCGTTGTTGCTACCAGATTAGTTCCTGTAATGGTCAAAACACCTGTACCTACATTATAGGTTGCACTTGTAAATGCCGGTGGTGGTGTTGTCGTTGTGGCAAGCGCTGGTACTGGTGTCGCTAGAAATACTCTAGACATTCCAAGTACTAGAAAAGAAGTTATAGTTAAAAGTTTGAGTTTTCTCAACATCCTATTTTCCTCCTTGAATTTAACGTATACATCCTTGTACACGTTTTCCATTATATATTTAGGCACTTTTATATTGTTAGGCTCTTTTCTTCGACAACTCTTTATATATATCATCGGACATTTCGCACTCCAAGAACAGCCCATTCATCTTAAAAGAACAAAATAAAATATCCGCCAGAATATTTGGTTTTAATATAAAAAAATGCTACTCCAAATCGGGCCAAAATGAGACCGTTCGATTGCTCTCTACAAAAATGAAGTCAAACCTTAATTTTATTTCTTATCTCAGAAACTATTGCAAAATATGATATAATTATCAGCAGAATGATGCTAAGATAAAGATAAATAGGTAATTATAAGGACAGGTGAAGCCGTTGAAGAAAGTTCTGATACTTATAACGATAGCCATA
>OMOF01000003.1:540-9936 GCA_900290375.1 Candidatus Desulfosporosinus infrequens | reverse complement strand
TTAAATGAATAGGCAGCCAATTGATCCCAAAATTTTAGGGTTACCTCCGTCCCTTCATGCAAAGTAATAATCACATCCATTTTGTACGGCGCGCCAACCGAGAGGTTGCTTTCTCCAACTTCCTCGATACGAGTCCGATAGTTTCCTGCATACTCGCCTTCCGGTACGACCAGTTCAACCTCGCTCCCAAGCAAAAGCTTGTCCTTATACGTCAAACCGTCACCTCCTTATCAATGTCAGATATTCGTAGTTCAAGAATCGGAGTTCGAATATCGTTTCAGATAATCTGCAGTAAGTTTCCTAAAAGCGCATATTTAATATCAACTAAAACGTACGCAGTAACTTGCTCAAAAAACCTCGAATCCCACTAGATTGACGCGGCGTAGTACTATGGTAAATCCCAGCAACAGTACCTGCAATCCATTGAATACAATGATAGGCTGAACTTTCAGGATAACTGATTCCCAGTGGTTCCTGCTGCATGACAGAGCGTCCCATCAGCGAGTCCTCATAAACCCAGCCTATCAAATTAATCGACCCTTGCAAAAATTTACTCACAGCAATTTCTAACCTTTGAAACGTTTCTTTGGCGTCTGTCTCCGTCCAAACCCGATTAATGACCACATGGATTGGTACCTCGCTGGCATCGTGCCTCAAAGTTTTGAGCAAGCCGTAGGCATCCGTTACCGACGTAGGTTCTGGCGTGGTGACTATAATAATATCGTCCGCAGCCCGCAAGAAATTCGTCACAGTTTTCCCCAGGCCCGCTCCAGTATCAATAATCAGCAGATCGGCCATTTTCTCTAGCCTGCCGAGATTGGCAATAACATGCATTAATTTATCCCGTTCCAAATTCGCAAGTTCTTGAACGCCAGACCCTCCCGGTATGATTCCTATACCCCGGGGACCAGAAAGTAAAATCTCTTCAATCGTTTTTTCTCCCGATAATAAATGTTCAATCGTATATCGCGCTGTAAGACCAAAGGCAATATCCACGTTAGCAAGACCCAAATCTCCATCAAGAATAATGATACGTTGTCCATATTCAGCGAGGGCTAAAGCTAGGTTGACCGTAAAATTAGTTTTACCCACGCCTCCTTTACCACTCGTCACTGCAATGACCCTTAATTTGTGATTGCGCTTTTCTCTCGAGGCCAACACGCGCAATTCGCTCGCTTGATCATACATGGGGCATCTCCTCCCCTAACGCGTGACGGGCCAAAAGATTCGGCGTCGCGGCATCAATGTCGTCTGGGACGTTCTGACCGTTCGTCAGATAGGCCGTGGGAAGAGTTGTCTGTCCCAAGATATTTATTATAGCCCCAGCGCTCATGGTTTCGTCTAACTTCGTAAAGATGAGATGCGTGGTGAGGGCTTCGAAGCGTTTATAGATCTGAAGTTGATCGGAGAATTGCGTGGTCGCACTCATCACCAGCATCGTAAAATCCGGTTTCGCTTTATCTAAAAAAGCACACAACTCAGACATATGTAATTCATGTTGAGGACTTCGTCCTGCTGTATCGATAAAAATTAGTTCTTTATCCGCATGAAGGTCTAACGCCAAGCGCAGTCCGGACGGAGTCATCACGACTTCAACAGGTACCCCGATAATTTCGCCGAACGTCTTAAGTTGCTCTACAGCAGCAACTCGATAGGTGTCTGCCGTAATCAAGGCAACTTTGCGTTTATCGACGATACTAAACCCGGCTGCAAGTTTACCGATTGTTGTCGTTTTACCTACTCCAGTCGGCCCAATTAAAGCGACAATCCGAGGTTTGTCAAGTCCTGGCTGTATCGGCCCGGTCTGTCCACAGATTTGGCGAATATCAGCTTCAATCCGAGCGTACACCTGGAGATCATCGCCCCACTCATCTTGAGGCAGGGTTCGTTGTACCTGGCGTATCAGACGTTTAATCAAGGTTTCATTGACTCCTCTAGCCTGTAGGTGATTCGCCCATTTTTGCAGAATCGGAGGCCAACTACATTTCTCCTCTCCAAGACCTTCTATATGTTTATTCATTTTTTCGAGCATCACACGCATATGCTGAAGTTCGTCCTGAATAGCGACGGACGGATCTTTGGCTTCAGGGTCTGCCTCGGTAGGGAGCTTTACATCGTCGACCTGAGGCGCATAACTGGGAACCGGAATTTTCACCGCTATCACCGGATTTTCCTCAATAGCTGCCGTGATTTCCACCTTCACTTTCCCAAATAGACCTAAGAAACCGCCCTCTCGAAACTCACGTGTCTGAAGAATTACCGCTTCCGATCCCAATTCTCGCTTCACTTTTCCCATAGTTTCTGCCACATTATCGCCAACAAATCGTCTAACTCGCACGATCCATCCCCACCATTCCTACAGCTTGAACTTGAACTCCTTGGACTAATTCGTTATATGAAAGTACCATGAGTTGAGGGAGTTGTCGCTCTGTGACTCGTTTTAAATTAATTCTCACCAGCGGAGCACAGATAATCACTGGCGTTAACCCTTTAAGCATAACCTTTTCGACCTCACGCGTAAGATTTTGAATAAGAACTTGCAATATCTTCGGATCAAGCGCTAAAAAAGTGCCATAATCGGACGGTTGAATGCTGTCCAGAATCTTCTGTTCAATCTGCGGGTCGAGCGTGATGACCGGTAAGGTTTTATCTTTGCCGACGAGCGGCTGTAAAATCTGTCGAGCTAAGGCCTGTCGAACATGTTCTGTTAAACGATCTACATCTTTTGTTACCAGTGCCGAATCTGCCAAAGTTTCGAGAATCGATACCATGTCCCGGATCGAGACCCTTTCGCGCAGCAAATTTGCTAGGACCTTCTGCACTTGACCAAGACTAAGTATATCGGGAATTAATTCATCCACCACAGATGGCGCTTGTTCTTTGGCATGATCTATAAGAGTTTTAACATCTTGCCGATTAAGGATTTCCCAGGCTTGAGTCTTAATCACTTCCGTGATGTGTGTTGCCAGAACGGTCGGAGAATCCACAACCATCCAACCACTCAACTCCGCTTGTTCCCTGTACATTGCATTAATCCATTTAGCATCAAGTCCGAAGGCAGGTTCTTTGGTCGGAGTACCAGGAATAGCATCATCGTCAAAGCCGCTGCTCATGGCCATATAATGGTCTGCCAAAATTTCACCTGAAGCGATTTCTGCTCCTCTAATTTTGATAATATATTGATTAGGCTGTAAATTCATATTATCGCGAACCCGAATCACTGGAACGATAAAGCCAAGTTCACTCGCAATTTGACGTCGAATCAGCACAATACGATCGAGCAAATCCCCCCCCTGCTGAACATCGACCAAGGCGATCAGGGCATAGCCCAGTTCAAGTTCCATATGGTCAATATGTAAAAGATTAAGCACATTTTCCGGTTTCTTACTCTCTTCGATCTCCGACTCCCGAGCAGCCGCCGTTTCCTCGACGACCGACACCTTGGAGCTTTTTTGAAGTATGATTCCAGCACCAAGTAAAACAGCAGCCACCGTTAACATCGGGAAGGGCGGCAAACCTAGGAAGGCTAATACAGTTAACACTCCGCTGGTAATGAACAAAGCCTTTGGATTTCGAAACAGCTGTTTGCTCAAATCCTCACCAAGATTTTTATCCGAAGCGGCCCGGGTGACCACTAGCCCTGTCGCAGTAGAGATCAGGAGTGCAGGGATTTGGGAAACGAGCCCATCACCGATGGTCAGCATAGTATACTTTTGGATAGCGTCGAGTAAAGGCAGCCCCTGCATAACAACTCCTGAAATAAAACCTCCGATAATGTTGACAAACAAAATAATAATGGCGGCAATGGCATCCCCTTTAATAAACTTTGTCGAGCCATCCATCGCGCCATAAAAATCCGCTTGTTGTTGAATCGCTTTACGTCGCTGGCGAGCCTGTTGCTCATTAATCATTCCAGCATTAAGGTCTGCATCAATGGCCATCTGCTTTCCCGGCATAGCATCCAAGGTAAAACGCGCAGCCACTTCCGAGACGCGTTCTGCCCCTTTGGTGATTACGATAAACTGCACAATGACCAAAATAGAAAAGACGATAAAACCAACGACCATGTTGCCGCGAATAACGAATTGCGCAAACTGTTGAATGACCTGTCCGGCATAGCCGTCCAGAAGAACAAGACGAGTTGTCGAGATGTTCAAAGACAAGCGAAACAAAGTCATCATCAACAAAAGTGAAGGAAGTGCGGAAAATTCCAAGGGATCCTTGGCAAAAACCGCGAGCATCAAGGTAAGAATCGATCCTGAAATATTCAAGGTAATTAAAATATCCAGCAATCCCGCAGGCAAGGGAACGACCATCATGACCACAATACCCACAATTCCCATTGCAGCTATAATATCTGTATTATCCAATAATCTACGTTTCAACGAGATGGCCATCGTGGTCCTCCTTTCAAGTGCGGGGAGAGTGCAAGCAAGAACCGTCCCCGCTTGCACTCCTTTATGAAGACTTTTTCTTCTTTAATCGATACACAAATGCCAAAACCTCGGCAACTGCTTTATAAAGATCCTCTGGGATACCCTGCCCGATTTCCACCTGAGTATAAAGGGCACGTGCCAGCGGCCTATTTTCCATAATCACTAGATCGTATTCTTTCGCCAATTCCCGCATGCGCAGGGCGATTTGATCTTGTCCTTTAGCAACAACGTAGGGTGCTTTCTGTACTTTCAAGTCATAACGCAGGGCAACCGCATAATGGGTTGGGTTGGTGACGACGACATCCGCCGTTTTCATGTCCTGCATCATTCGATTCATGGCCATAGCCCGTTGTCTTCTCTTAATCTCCGCTTTAAGTTCCGGATTTCCTTCCGTTTGTCTAAATTCCTGTTTTAATTCTTCGTGCGACATCTTCAAGTCCTTTTCATAATTCCACCGCTGATAGAGATAATCCAAAAAAGCTAACCCTAGAAAGGAAAGTGAGATATTCCGTGCCAGTTCCACCAAAGCTTGGCCTAAAAAAATGGCTCCTTGCCCCACATCCAGTTGCTGCAAAGCAGGGTAGAGTTGAAGCCTGTCACGGACGCTTGCATAAAGGTAATAGCCAATTAGTGTCACTTTAGTGAGGGATTTCGCTAGTTCCACCCAGGCTTTCAGGCCAAACATCCGTTTCGCGCCACCGATCAGACTTATACGGGAAAGTTGAGGTTTCATAGACTCCCCCGTGAAAAGAATTCCGACTTGCATGTAATTAGCAAGTAAGGCCACGAATAAACCTGTGGCAAAAATAGGCCACATGATTTGTATTCCCAGCCAGAGAACGTTCACCATCAGACTCGATACCGAACGTTCAGTCCAGTCTGAGGAAAGTCCTAAGACGTACGGAAAAAGTTGCTCGATGCGCTGTAACATCGTCGGGAGCCAATATTCGAGAACGGCCACAAGGCCTATGAACATAAAGGCTGAGATAGCTTCCTGACTTTTAAAAACCTGGCCCTTTTTACGCGCATCCTGTTTGCGCCTGGGTGTGGCGGCATGTTTTTTTTCACTCACTGCTTCCACCCCTGATAAAGTTCTAAGACCCAAGACATATTTGTATTAAAGAGGTGTGATACGGCTTCCCCAAAAAAGGGCATTGAAAGAAACAAAATAATAAATCCAAAAATAATCTTGACCGGAAAAACAACCGAAAATATATTCAGTTGGGGTACCGTCCTAGACAAAAGTCCCACACCGATATCCGACACTAAAAGTGCCCCAAAAATAGGTAAGGCCATTTGAATCGCTAACGCAAACACATGGGCCACGAGCTCGGCGTAAAAGGTAATATTGCTGGACAAGGTAGATGGATTAATTGGAATATAGGCATAGCTCTTGACCATAGCAGCGATAAGATAGTGATCAGAATTGGTAGCCAGTAAAAGCATTGTGGCTAAAACCATCTGGAAATTACCCATCATGGGGGTTTGCACTCCATAAACTGGATCAATCGCGGCTCCCATGGTAAAACCCATTTGGAAATCGATCAATTGACCTGCCCCTGTTAAAACGGCAGTCATCGTATAAATTACGAATCCAATCACCAATCCCACCAAGACTTCCTTGATCACTACCGCGACATAGGGTAATAACTCAATTGGAATCGCAGGCTTGGTCGCCGAAATCAACGGATAGACAATCACAGACAGGCTCGCAGCCAAACTCAACTTAACGACTCCGGGAACCCCCCTAGCGCCAAATACTGGAGCCAACATGATCATACCAGTCCAACGGGATAAAATCAGGATAAATAACGAGATGTTCCATTGGAGCAGTTCCGCCAAACCCAAAGTATTCCCCCCTACTCGATGTGCGATGCGCGAGGTTCGAGGTTCGAATCGAAGCGAACAGAGTTCGCAGAAATAAATTTAAATATTAGAGTCCTCCGAACGTCGACAATTGTGTCAACAAATTAGAAGTGTACGCCGTCAGAACCGATAACATCCACGGACCCAATAAGAGTAGGACTGCAATCACTGCGACCACTTTCGGAATAAAGGAAAGTGTCTGCTCCTGGATTTGTGTCATAGCTTGAAAGACACTTACCAGAAGGCCTACCAATAAACTCACGCCTAGGATGGGGCCTCCCACAAGAACCACTGTGCCTACTGCCTCTTTGGCCATATATAGAACCATGCTTTGGTCCACGTCACTACCTCCTCTCCATATCACTTAGATCACGCGATCTCTTCAATGAAAACTCGTCACCAACGACTGAACCACTAGATGCCAACCGTCCACCAGGACAAACAACAGTAATTTGAACGGTAATGAGATCATCATGGGGGGAAGCATCATCATCCCGACCGACATTAAAGTACTAGAAACAATCATATCGATGACCATAAATGGAATAAATATCGCAAATCCCATTTGAAACGCAGTCTTTAACTCACTAATCACAAAGGCTGGAATCAGAACATACGTCGGAACCTCCCGATAAGTTTTGGGGCGTGTCGTTTTTGATAACCCCACAAAAAGCTCCAAATCCTTTTCTCTAGTCTGTCGAAACATAAAAGCTCTGAGCGGCTCTTCTGCTTTGGCCAAGGCCTCCGTTTGGGTAATTTGATTCTTCAGATAGGGCTGAACAGCATTCGTATTAATCAGGGTCCAGGTCGGAGCCATCACGAAAAATGTCAGAAACATGGCTAATCCCACCATGACTTGGTTCGGTGGAAGCTGCTGAGTCCCTAGCGCATTGCGCACAAAGGACAACACGATGATAATTCGAGTAAAGGCGGTCATCAGCATAAGAATGGCTGGAGCCAAAGACAACACCGTCATAAGCAGCAAAAGCTGCAAAGACGTACCCATTTGTTGGCTGGATGAGTTTCCCAAATCCAAAGTTAGGCCCGCCGCCCAAACGGTTTTTGGATTTATAAACATCCCCGCCCCCAAAGCAAAAACAACAAGCAAGGGCGTTCTGCTTGTGAAAATTTTGGTTAGACGACTTGAAAAAAGCATTATTTTTCCGCCTCCTCAAGTAACCGTTCTAATTCCGTAGAAAAAGCTTCTTTCTTTGGAGACGGTCTTTTCAGAAGTTTCTGTAGGCTTTGAGCCCAGCCTTCCATTCTTTCATTCGGACGAGTCGCGATCTCTTGTAGAATTTCTGCTGCCACGACTGGGTCGTTGATCTCAGTGATTTTCACTAAGTGATGATCTGATCCCCCAAGAACCTGTAATTGACCTGCAATCTCTACCAGATATAGGCTCTGCTGACCACCTAAGATTTGTCGGTCGATAACTCTTGCCCACGACACATTCATATTCCGAATCCCCGCCTGATTGAGACGTCGGATAACCCATAAAGACACAAGGAGAATAAGCAGGAAAACCAGCAACATTCCGAGAAGCCCCCACCAAGAGAAACTGCTCTGTGTAACAAGAGGAGTAGCTACACTAGGTGGAAGCCGTTGGTCTTCATTGAATGGCATACTACTTCAGCGCCTTCGTAATCGCCTCAACTACACGATCCGCTTGGAAGGGCTTAACAATGAAGTCCTTAGCCCCGGCTTGAATCGCTTCGATAACCATAGCTTGTTGACCCATAGCGCTACACATAATGACGCGGGCTTTGGAATCCCGTTTACGAATTTCTTTCAACGCTTGGAGACCATCCATCTCTGGCATAGTAATATCCATGGTCGTGATGTTCGGTTGCAATTCCATGTACTTTTCAACGGCGACAGCCCCATTTTCAGCTTCCCCGACGACAGAAAACCCATTTTTAGTCAAGATATCTTTTAACATCATGCGCATAAACGCGGCATCATCAACAATCATCACTGTAGCACCCAACTTTGTTTTCCTCCTTTATTTAAGCGAATTCATCCGGTCATTAGGATGTACAATATCGGTAATGCGAATACCAAAGGTCTCATTAATGACGACAACTTCACATTTAGCGATCAACTTGCCGTTGACAATCATATCCACTGCTTCCCCGGCCAGACGATCCAGTTCGATCACTGAGCCCGGGCCCATTTCCAAAATTTCTTTAATTGTTTTTTTTGCTCGTCCTAATTCTACACTGATTTGTAACGGAACATCCAAAATCAAACCCAAATTGTCCGCCTGTACTGGTAAATGCCCTTGATGTAGCGGAGCAAACTGAGCCGGTTGAACAGGCGTCGAGGGCCCTGAAGCATAATTTGATGGTGGTGGGTAAGAACCCCCTTGAGGATTGCTTTGCGCCGTCCCATAGGGAGGATAGCCGTCTGCTGACGTCGGATAAGGTGGTGCTTCATAAGCCGGTTGAGTGGCTTGCGGCGGAGTTTGATAAGGTGCAGGCGCAGGTTGGGTGGGTATAGCGGCTTGCGCGGTCGGAGCAGCCGACGAACTGCTCGACATCCCACCCAACAACTTGGTGACCATTCCTTTAGCTACACTGAGCGGGATCACTTGAATCAGAACACTGTCAATAACTTCTTCCACAACCATCCGGAAAGAGATCCGCACAAGCGGCTCATCGGCAGCTAGGAAGTCCTGAATGACATCATTCTCCATCGACAAATCATTAAGCACCAAATTTGGCGGGGTAATATCCACCATAGCATTAAACATGGTCGACATCGAGGTAGCCGCTGACCCCATCATCTGATTCATGGCCTCGGAAATTCCGCTAATTTGAAGCTCTGATAGTTCTGGAGACGGATTTTTACCATCTCCCCCCATCATCAAATCGACAATTACTGACCCATCTCGTTGAGAAAGAATCAAGAGATTTGAGCCCTCGATACCTGCCTTATATTTGACATCACAAACCACGGAAGGGATAGGATAATCTTTGCGGATCTGCTCTGATGTTGTCAGATCCACCTTCGGGGTGGTAATATTTACAGCTTTGCCTAAGAGCTGGGATAACGTCGTTGCAGCTGTGCCCATTGAAATATTAGCAATTTC
>OMOF01000003.1:0-530 GCA_900290375.1 Candidatus Desulfosporosinus infrequens | reverse complement strand
GTTCTTGTTCTTCTTCTTGTTCTTGCGTACCACGGAGCAACGCGTCAATTTCATCTTGGGAGAGCATACCGTTACCCATCTTATTCCCCTCTTTCCTCGACAACTTCCGTCAGCTGAACGGCGAGATGCTCTCCATTTAGTCCAGGCACGGATCTGAATTTCATGAATTCCCCCACATAAATTGGGAGAGGGTCATTGACGGATTGATTGAGCGGGATCACATCTCCCTTAGCAAGATCGAGGAGATCCCGAACCAGGATTTCCGTGTGTCCCAATAACGCAACTAGATCCACCTTCGCCCATTCGATTTTTCGCCTAATGGCTAGTACCTGTTCTGGCGAAGTGATCTTCGCTGCAGTGGAAAAGAGGAAGAACGTACTTAGCTTGTCTAAGATAGGTTCGAGTACAAGATAGGGCATGCAAATATTTATCATTCCCACCGCTTCGCCGATCTTTACCTCAAGCGTTACGAGCACAATCATTTCGTTGGGAGCCACAATTTGTGTAAACTGAGGATTGATTTCCATCGC
>OMOF01000508.1 GCA_900290375.1 Candidatus Desulfosporosinus infrequens | reverse complement strand
TTATGAAGTTTTAGAAATGGTGGGCTTACAGCATAGGGCTAATGATAAAGTGGGTACATATTCCCTTGGCATGCGCCAACGTATGGGTATTGCTCAAGCACTACTCAGTAAACCAAAGTTGCTTATACTGGATGAGCCGACAAACGGTCTAGATCCAGCTGGAATCGCAGATTTTAGGCAGTTAGTTAGAAAACTGGCCTATGAGGAAGGTATGTCTGTTTTTGTATCCAGCCATATTCTTGCTGAGATACAGATGATGTGTGATACGGTGTCTATTGTGAAACAGGGAGAAGTAATAAGGACAGTTAAAGTAGAGGAAATTCTAAGTGATAATGTCATTGAGTGGCAGTTTGCGGATGTGGGTAAGGCGACAGAACTCCTAAAATCAAAATGGGGCTTTCAAGTAAACCAGACCAAGAAAAATACCATCAGAGCTTCCATTGGAAAAATAACTATAGAGGAGATTAACCATATGTTTATGAATGAAGGGCTGATCATTTCCTATTGCACTGCGATCGGTAGTTCCTTGGAAGATTTATTCCTAGACTTAACGGAGGGCGATAAAATTGTATAAACTTGTTAAGAATGAATTTTATAAAATGGTGGGTAAAAAAAGATTATATATTACCTTAACAGTGTTGTTTGTCATGATAGCAGCCTTTGCTTATGGGCAGTATGATTCTCTGAATAGAACAAAAGCTCAACTTGCCCAAAGACTTGGCGTGACCGTGATAACTGATTGGAAAAGCGTTGTTGGCCAGCAAATTCTTGACAATAAGGCAAGGGTGGACAGTCCCTATCAGGATGAAGATCGTCGTGTTCAAGCTAGGGTAAGGATGGAACAGTCCCAATTTAATCTCGATAACAACATCAATACCGTGGACTTAACTGCAGCAAACTTTACGACCAAAATTATTTCCCAGTCAATGTCCTTGTTCTTACCACTTCTGATGATTTTGTTGGCAGCTGATCTGGTGTCCGGTGAAATGGGCGGAGGAACGATTAAGTTTCTTCTGGTGCAGGGCATACCACGCTGGAAAATCTTGCTCAGTAAGTATATTGCCCTACTTGGGCTTGAAGCGGTGGTATTGTTCTTTGCGTTTGTTTTTTCGATTCTGATCTCCGGACTATTGTTTGGTTATGGAGGATGGTGGGAACCGGTAGCAACGGGGTTTAAAATTGTTGGCGGCAAGCTAGATACGTCGAATGTTGCCTTTGTAGCTCAATGGGAATATATCCTGATGGCCTTCGGTCTCGCCTATTATGTATCCGTCGTCGTCGGGACAATTTCCTTAATGATTTCCGTTTTGGTTAGAAGTTCGATTGCTTCGCTAGGCATAATCCTTTCCCTATTAGTGGGTGGTTCACAATTAACAAGTTATATGGTGAGTTGGAATTTACCGAGATATTTATTTACCTGTAATCTAAATTTAATGAGCTATATTTCCGGCTCCCTCCAATCTATTCCGGGAATGGATATGGCGTTTTCAGTCGCTGTTCTTGCGGTGTGGACAATCGCTGCAATTATAGTGAGTTTTGTATATTTTAATAAACAAGATATTCTTGTTTGAGAGGGAGCAAAATTATGTATAAACAAAAGCTTTGGTACATTTCAATAGGTATTACAATAATTTCTTTAGTAGTTATTATGGTCGGATTTGTAAAGGCTATGAATTTTGCACCCGTTCCAGCAACTGGCACGGCTAATTCAACGCCTCAAAATGCAAGTACTGTAGCAAACGAGCCTGCATCCAGTAATCACAATATGGTGCATGTATTGCTCATGGGAGATTCTATAGCCAAAGGTACCGGAGATGAGAAAGGCAAAGGTATCGGTGGCTATTTAGTAGATTTGTTGAAAAGCCAGACGCCGAAAGATATAAAAGTTGACAATGTCGGTGTTGACGGATATAAGATCGATGATTTAGATGCTCTTTTAAAGAGTGGAAAACAAGATAGTATGATTAGTAGTGCTGATTTTTTAATTATAGCTATAGGTAGTAGCGATCTACAAGAAATTCAATCCCTTAAAGACCAAGAACAAACCTTCCAGACCAAGCAAGACACCCATATAATGGAGCTGAAAGAAATCGTTAATAAAATAAGAACGTTAAATAAGAAAACGCAGATTGTCGTGATAGGGAGCTATAATCCCCTTAGTTTGGCTACTACATCCGATAATATAACTTACCTTGATACCTGGAATTATAATTCACAGCTCGTGTTGGCCAATGATGATAAAGCAACGTTTATTCCAACTTACGATATGTTCAAAAATAATTTGAACCGTTTTATATCTAGCGACAAGCTGAATCCGAATTCTACTGGATATCAGACAATTGCCTACTTAATCAGGNNCTGAAGATTATATCCGTTGGGAGTTATTTCTAAATACAAAAAAGGGGCTAAATACTTTCGGGATTTTGCCCCTTTTTCAGTTGGGTTGGGGAGTAGATTGCTCTTCATCTTCAGTTGAATGTTAAGTGTCCTAATTATTTGGGCCCATCGGTGCATTACGGTTTGAGTAGTGTGTTCTGAAGAAAGCTTTTGGATTTTGTACGTAAAAGATTAGTCGGT
>OMOF01000110.1:3600-10727 GCA_900290375.1 Candidatus Desulfosporosinus infrequens | reverse complement strand
CGCCTTCTCCGGGGAGAGTCCATTCGATGTCAGGATGTAATAATTTCTTAATTGACTCCCAATCATGGTTTTTGTATGAAGTTAGAAAGTTTTCTGCTATTTTTTTATCAGCTATATTGCCCATTAAAGAAACCTCCTTAAATTATGATCTTAAAACAAGTATACACATAACAAACAATCACGTAAAATGATTATAAAAGATAGTCATATTCATTTAAAATGATACTTGTTCGAATCCAAATCTAAGGCAAAATCATCGGACAGGTGGAGTTGACTGATTAGGCGTTTCTTTCTTTATCATTTCAATAAACTTTAAAAGAGCATTTGTCATTAAAATATCCCTGTGCCTGATAAAGAAAGTTTTTGCAGAACCATACTGCGGAGGAATCAAAAAGGATTTTAGAAGGCCTCTTTCTTCGTATTCTCGAATAGCAGATTGCGGAACGAAAGAAACACCAAGATTCTCAATTACTCCTTCAATAATGGAATCTAAATTATTAAATTCCATATAACGCACATTATAAATGTTCTCAGATTTAAACCAATCTTCAAGCTGAGTTCTATTAGGGCATCCTTTCGTGTTCAAGAGAAATTGTTTTGAACAAACAGTTTGAATATCATTGTACTCAGGATTAGATATAAGTACGAGATTTTCTTCTATTACAAGCTCTTTCACAAGGTTATCATCGTTAAGAGATTGTGACTTTACAAACGCACCGTCAAGTTGAAAGTGAAGCACTTTAATAATAAGGTCATCAGCGTGAGAGGTTATAAGTGATAAATCAACATTTGGGTATACCTTGTGATAATGAGCAAGTGTCTTTGGAAGATGCAGGGATGAAACGGTATGATTGGTTCCAATTGATAAACGGCCAGTTGGCTCTCCGGAATCATTTAATGCCTTTTTGGCATCGTCAAGCATATGCAAAATTTGTACAGTATGAGTGAGCAATCTTTCTCCCGCCGGAGTTAAAATCATACCGTGCTGCCTATAAAACAGTTGGGTTTTAAGTTCTGTCTCCAATTTCTGAATTCTTGCTGTAACATTGGATTGAACGTAACCAAGAATTTGAGCAGCTTTTGTGATGCTTCCTGCCAGTGCAACAGCCTTAAAAATACGCAAATCGTTACTTTCCATTTATTTCACCTTAACTTATTAATCAATATGAATGATTGTTTTAAACATATATCACTATATATGATATATCGTTTAAAATACAGTTTTTTAATATGGTTGATTCATACTACTTGGTCAAAATTCCAAGAAGTAATAGAATCACTACATTGTACGCATGAGATGATATTTGATTAATCATCGCCATTAATTGTCATTCATATCGGTTAATATTATCTCTATCATTCATTTTTCAAACCTATATTCTAATTAATGACCTAGCCCTTCAAATAAGATTCACGTGATTCTAGTTTACTGCTTTTTTTGTTTATTCTACCTTTTCTATTCTAAGTAAAGAACTCTTTTTTCTTTGACTTACTCTGTTTTACTATAGTATTTGTTTAAGAATTTATCTCTAAATCCTTCGAATAAAATATGCTCATTTTCAACTCGTAATTGCTAATGTTATGGTTTGGATGTTTATTGGTTGTCACGCTAGAAGCACCGGTTACCCGGCACCCCCCGCACAGATCCCGGCGTGCAGATTTCCCGCACCGGGCTCTTCAAAAATACTAACTTCCGTACTTTCAGCATTAGAAATCAAAGTTAAGTTGTACTAGATCCAACTCGACAATTCTTGGCTATACGCGCTCAGCACCACAACTTTTGGTTGCAGCACCCTATGGTGGTTTGAAACCTGCACCTGCATGCCGGTTCCGGGGGGCCTACCCTCATCTCTTACAAAGCACGTCCGACTGCGACACCATTTTTTTCTTTGCACAGTCGTCCTTTCAGGACACACTTAGCCTAACTGGTATATGGATAATGGGATGCTATTTCTTTACGGGGTAGAGCCAACCAAATGACGTGAAACCCACGCTAAGACAATATTTAACATTTTGACTGGTTTTCTCTACTCTTTGGCAAACCAACTAGCATCATATATCCATATTTGCCTCATTGCACTACCTTCCCAATCTAGGATACCATTATCATAATAGGTGGATATTGCGAAATTGATTTTGATACTATATTTGATAACCATTTAAGGGGTTTAAAGACGCTATTTAAGACCATTTATTTCTGTATCAAATACCATCGTTTTTGATAATAAGCCGACTTTTCCTTTGTTGGAAAGATCGGCTTATTTTATCAACATATATTGTCTCAACGTGGCTTGGCCCATTGGGTAAAGTCTCAATAAGGTGGTCGCATCGTACTGTCATGATCACCGATATTTCTCAAAATGCATGAAGATGTGCCATCAAAATTTTTTTCGAAACGAAAGGTAAAACGAATGCTCATATTTAGACTGGCAGACCATACCCCATCAGTTCCTTCAAGCATATGAATACGAAATGAGGGGTGCCTCCAATCATCTATGAACTGATATAACTTGTCCTTGAAAAGACTTTGAATATTCTTTGGTAATTTACCATAAGCACGTATGAATCGTTGAGAGTATTTAATCTCCATCATGCTTCACGCTATCTAAATACTTGATAGCATCTGTAGCATTATCAAAGCTAGGAGATAATCGACCTGCTTTAATATCCTCATCGGCTTCACGCTCACCAGCTTGCCATTCCTCAGTCCAATACCACTCCTGTTCTTTAGGTATTAAAGCCTTTGGTTCAAGAATAATTTTGCCATCTTCAACAATCAGTTCAAACACTTCACCTTCATCAGATAAACGTAAAGCCATCCGAACCTCTTTAGGTATAGTGAGAATTGCTTTCTTCTTCATTTGGACAACACCGTATGATCTCCTTGGTGCTAGATGCGTCATACTAACCTCCTTTCCGAAATTCGGAATTTCCTACCTTGATATTATATGATTTACTATAGAAAAACAAGTAGCACTCTCATTAATCAAATGGGGGCATCCGTTTCAGGATGACCTGGCCCGATCGTTTGTTTTTCAAATTCACTTGACGAAATCGTTTGTTTTTACATATTTACTTGATTAAATGCCGGATGATCTACGATGGCTAGCGCACATATTTTTTGGGGTAGGAATAATTCTCATAATCATGGGAGTGCTCAAGACCTTAAGGTATTTCAAGTTCAACGTAAAACGCTCTACAACTGGTCTTGACCAAAAGAGTTTCTTAGCAAATGACGAGAAGCAACGGGCAGTATGCATGACCTTGATTAACATTGGTGAAGCAGTTAAACAACTTTCAGCTCAATTGAAACTGAAATATAAGGGCTATTAAACTAAATAAGATATTTCTTAACGACGTTTTGAATAGCTTTGGTTGTCATGCGCCTGCTGTTTCTTGAGATAAACAGCGCATCCGTAGGAACATCAAGTGAACTCTGAATTTGAATCCATTTATAAATCGACTTTTTGGCAGCAGGAGTCAAATAGATTCTACAAAAATTCGCAATTCATCCTTAACCTTCTCCGGATGCTGCTTTAACTGATTATAAACCCAGCGGTAAACCTTCCAGTTTTGATAGATCAGGCTATTTTGCTTGGTGAGATCATCATAATATTTATTAGAGGAAACGAGTTTCAGGGAAACTGTGGACACAATAACAGGGGTAACTGCTGGCAATTAACTCTGATCGGCAGTCCGTTATTTAATGTCTTTATAGTACCGCCCTTCTCCATATCCGATATTATTTCGCAAAGAACCCCAGCATCTCTCTGATATTTCGTACAACATCATCGACTTCTCGCCCGGCTACCTTAATACGATAATTTGCCTTTGAGTAAAAACGAGCATAATACTCAATATCCAGACTAATCTCCTGTAAATAATGTTCCTTTTCTGACTCTGTCAGTTCTCTTTTATCTAGCGGTTTTGAGTTTGGATCGAAAAACTCTATCCGCTTCAGAATGTTCTTAGCTCAATCGGTAAGAACGATCGTCACAGGATTCACTATCTGCATTTTGTTCCAGAAGACTTGTCTGAATCCACTGGGCGTTAAAGCCACAACATAATTATCTGGATTACTCGCGATAATTCTCTCTAACACTACCGCAGCCTTTTTGTGATAAGCGTCCATAGTAACGAATTCCTTATGAAGTAACTCAATTGGATTACCATAATACGCTTCTACCTCAGAATCTAAATCAAAGAACTTGTACTCTACTTCCTCTGCAAGCTGCTTACCAATCGTTGTTTTACCGACACAGCTCACCCCGCTCAAAAATATACGCATACACTCTTCACTCTTTTCAAGGGGCACCTTCACTAATCTAGTATCATCCGCAATTGTAGTGTTCGTCTGATGAGAGTTTCCCATTTCTCTCGCAACTTCTTTTATTGTGGGAGCTATAAAGGATCTCGTATTATCGATTCACCAAATCTACTATGTACCTTCATATTACTCTGTGCAATTTTATCTGAATTGTTAGCATAACAATACATGCATTGATGAACACAGGTATCGTATTGACCAATGTCCTTGCTCATAATGCAACCACAAGTCGAACGCTGCCCACAATCCTTTAACTTTACATTTAGGTCTTGCCCAATAGGACCTGAAGAACCATACTCAGGAAAAAGAGTTGGTTCATCTTTCACAGGTACTCCCAGAAATTTCATAAGTACTGGATCAGAAGGAAACAGTCTTTCCATAAGTTCCGCATCGATGCAATGACTGTGCATAATGCCATACTCCGATAGGTCATATTTTTCACCGCAGGTCTTTACTTTAAGACCCCATTCAGTATTTAATTGTTGTAATCCTTTAGCAATTTGATCGATACTTTTTTCATTGAAGGGCTTCCATAAGACATTATTCCTTGCAAGTTTTGCTTTAACTTTTGCATAGTCCTCAATATCGGCAAAACTGATAACCAGCTGCTCAGTAAAATGATGTATTCGTGAGCCCACCTGTGCGATTTTCTCCAACAGTTTTTCGGAGCCCATACAATTCGTTAGAAGCAAAGGATCAAACCGCCAAATAACCCGTTCCTTTCCGATTAGGTTTGACAATCACACGAAAGAATCAATCCGTGCATCTAGCGCTGGAAGGCCTGGCTCTAGTCCTTCCGCTTCATAGTCATTGACCGTAACCGTAAAATAATAATTAATATCTCGCATCTCGAGTTCAGCAAGCCTCATCATGATAGGTGCTGGATTTTTCGTCCATAAGACAATGACCCTTGCTGCGGCCATCGATACGTACTGTGCTTTACGGTTGAATGGGTTGATCCATTTTAGATAGCCGGCTTTCAATCGTTCAAAAAACCAATCACTATAAAAAGCTGGTATATCCGTTGCTCGACTAGCAGAAATAATGATCGGTGCAACCCCCGGAACTTCTCCATGGGGTGTATCGATCATCACCTTATTCCAAGCTTTCATTCTTGAGTTCCCCCTTCCAAACTAAAAGCATCGGGGCAATCAATCGCTCCACAGTATTAACTCTAAATCCCCTGCATAGACTGTTTCACATCACGCCACAAGTCACTTAGAATCCCTTCTTGATAACCTGCTAGAGCGGTTTGGAGAAGTTTTTCTTTGAGAGGAGCGAGTTCAGGAGAGGAGACTCTGTCGAGTTGTTTCAAGCGCTGAGGACTTAAGGCCTGGTCCGAGCGCGAAAGCTGATAATCTTCGAGGGTGTAATGCCAAGCTTTTGCTTGCCCGAGGTAGCGCAGTAATAGCCGTTCTGCCATGGATAAACCTTCAGGATCGAAGTCCCCCGAGTAATAAATTAGTGTTCCGCTGGCGGCTAATTTATCGAGCAAGAGCAAACTGGCGAGTTTGAATTGGCCATGTGTACAAACGAGAGGAGGATTGGGGGGCATTTCCTTAAGTCCCTGTTCCTCACAAAAATCTCGCCAGAGATCTAAGAGGGCTGAGTAAACGCCCGAATTCTCGACCACATAGACCACCTGGCCGGCTGCGTAAGCTTGATCAATGCGGACAACCTCCCTGAGAGGCAGGTTCAAGGTGACTTGTTGTCGATAGGCTTCTGTTAAATAACCCAGGGGCTGGTTATCCGCTTCATTAGCAGTGATCCCTGTGCAGGTGACAAAATTCCAGAGATCATCTCGTAAAATTCCAAAGGAAAAATACATCTCGGTCAATGCTTCAGCCCCAGATAGCGCGAGCGTGAGTGGATCGCTTGCTCGCAGTTGGCTGTTCAAAATCTTTAGGGCCTGAAGAAGGATTCGACCAGTATCGCTGTTGGGATCAAAACCGTGCGGGTCTTTTGTAATTCGGCGGGCAAATATTGGCAAGCGCTCGATTTCATGGGGCTGACGCCTATTGATGGCTGTCAGTGCACTAAGCACGTGGTGCATATGGATTCTTAACTGGTCAAATCGCGTATCATACATTGTCTGAATTGAGCGAGTTCCTGGCTGCTTTTTGCTGATAGCCTGTAGCCAAAGCTGACAATAGGGTTCAGCATATTGGACTGCCAAATCATTAAAAAAGGTTGCTTTGGCTCGTTCCTTATGAACGAGTCGATCTGAATTGGAGAGCAGCGACTGTCCCTGAATTTCTTCGAGTAGACTTAAAGCAGTGATTCCACTGAATTTTGTGAGGTCTAAAGCCTTAGCAAAGCGCTCCAGAGAAATCGTGATTGATTTTCGTCGGGAAAAGTCTGCTCGGAACAGGGTTGAGAGGGCCTCACGCTCCTCATCTTTAAGTGAGGTTAGGGTTACAGAGCCAGCCCAACGCCCTAAACTCTGATACTTTTGAGCCATGGCCTTTAAGAGCCGGGCAAACCCCTTGGTTGAAGAGAAGTAGCCTTTAGCTTTTTGTAGCTTTTGCAGCTCATCCGATTTCAAGACAGTCTCTTCCTTTCCGTATGGCCATTACTATAACCTAAAATCCCGCATTTTTTTATACCTACAAGGAGAAACACTGTAAATACGCCTTGGGGAATTCTGAACGGGGAACCACAGATTACACATGAAAAGAAATCACAGATTAAGAAGAATTAAGTATAGAAAAATGGCGAATATCAATTGCGTTACAAACGATTGATATTTTAGAGCTAAAAATGTATTTTTTAAATCTGTGTTAATCTGTGTAATCTGTGG
>OMOF01000110.1:0-3590 GCA_900290375.1 Candidatus Desulfosporosinus infrequens | reverse complement strand
TTTATTTACTTGCTTGCCCTATAGCTAGCCCATCAAGCGCCGAACTTTACCATCCCAACTATAGCGGATCACTGTCACGTAGGAGGCATTTTTAGGCCGTACCAGTTCTGCGATCGCCAAATGAGCGACGGTATCATAGTCACCCCAGAGGGCCTGGGAGTTCATGATATAATTAAAGCCGAGTTTTTCCAGCAGGTCAAACATATCTCGGATGTTATTTTCATCGACTCCGGCAAAGGCTTCATCCAGCGAAATAATGCGCGGCGCATCTGGTCGAGCATCCGAGTAGCGGGAATAGGCGGCTGAGAAAAGCGGAATGTACATGGCCATTGCCTTCTCTCCTCCACTAAACTGGAAGAAGGCCCGATCTGTAAGTTCCTTCCAAACTTGTCCTTCTTTTTGGAAAAGTAGCCGGAATTCGAACCAATGCCGATAATCAAGCATTTCTTTGATGATTTGGTGAAAGCTTTCTCCGAATCCTTTGACTTCTAATTGTTGTTTAGCTCGTTCAATTTTAACTCGAAAATGGTTGGTGATCCGTGACATATCGCTTTCTTTTAAGAGGCGTGGATCAGATTTAAGTAACTCGACTAAATCCTGAGTATCGATTTCATCTTCATGGTCAGCAGTCCGGGGCTTCCAGCGGATTCGAAAACGGAGACCACTCGAGGTATCCCGTTCATCCATCAGTCGATTCATTTCTTCCACCCAGTGCTCGGCACGTTGAATTCGTCCCCTGATAATCCGACCAACACTATTCATAATGATTTCTTCATACAATTCACGGTCCTTCTCATTGAGAAGTTGGCGTTGTAAGGCCATATTTTTTTCTAACTGGGCGCGTAGGTAATAGGGATTAACCCTCTTGCCATCGTATTCCAGCATTAGCTGAACTCGACGAGCTTTCTGGCGGAGTTCCTCCCAGAGTTTAAGCCATAATTCCGGCGAATCTTCCGTGGGAAGCTTGAGTTCGTCCAGCGTTTCAAAGAGGGTGTTTTGGGTTAATCGATACTCAACGAGGTTTCCCATTTCCCTGGTAAAGGCCTCATTAATCCGTTCCCGCAGGGTCTCCCGGTCCAGTGATTTTGTCTCCTTTGAGTCCTGTACACTGATAATTTCCTCCGCTGTTTGAATCAATCTGGCTAGGTGACTGGCTGGTAAGGGTGAGCTAGCGAGGGTTGAGATGTTTGGCTGAGAGCTTGAGTTTCGCTCGTCTTCTAAGCCATGATCGAATGAGGTTTGGAGGGTTTCCTCCGCTTGAAAAACATTAGCCCAGCCTTGTTGCAGTTGGGTGGCTAACGTCAGGTCACGCTCATTTTCAAGCATTTTTTGGTCGTAATCTTTTAGATCTCTCTGGAGTGTGCTAATTTGTTGAATACAAGTTTCTATTTCACTGGGCAAAGCATTAAGCCGTTTGATCACATTATGAATACGCTCGCGAATCTCATCGGCACCCAGATCTTGCAGGCGTTGTTCCACCTGAATTAATAAAGCTTGGCAGGTTTGGGCTTGATCTCTAAGTTCGTTCATTTCCCACCGGAGTTCATCGACGGCCTCAGCAGTGTTTTCCAGATGAGATTGAACCGCACTTTGCTCTCTGCGCGTTGAATGCACCTGCTGATAGAGAGATTCAATCCTAGTTAAGCCCTCTCGATAAGAAGAAATTTCCGCTTGGGCCTTCCCATAGGAAAGCTCATCCAGAGGTAGGGTTAAGGTTCGACTCAGTTCTTTGACCTGAGCTTTAAGATTTCTCCAGATTTCTAAAGCTTTAAGAAGGACTTCATTTTTTCGCTGGACGTCTTTTTCGAGGATTTCCAGCTTTTGGCGAGCTTTATAGATAATATCCCAAGCTTCTATCATAGACTGCTCGCTGGGAAAGCTTTGATATTCCTCCTCCAGCTTGTCACTCTTTTGGTTCAGACTTTGAAGGAGGCTCACTTGCTCAAGGACTTGCTGGTTCAGAAGTTCTCGTTCATCCTCCAGTTTCTTGATCTCCCGCAAGCGCAGTTGCCGTCGAGCTTCCTTACCTATATATAAGGCAGATTCCGCCAGGGGAGCATGTCCTTTGAGTGCGCCAATTTGGTAGGAACCGTAGGTATTCAAACTGGTGTTGCTCTCTCCCTGACCATCAGCAACGAGGATGGTCAGGAGAATGTTCTCAATGTCCCCAGCCTGCACTTTACTTCCCTCGACGGGAGTTGGGTAAAGGTAGTCTGCTAAGGTATGGGCGAGAATTTGGGGGGCTGGTTTAAGTACCCGGTCATGCACGGGAAGGTTTTGCAAGGCTTGTTCTTGCTCGGAGGTTTTGCCAGCAACCTGTTCAGGGAGGATTAAAGCATCTAGAATGCCCATTTCTTTTAAGGCACTTTCCAGACGTTCTCGTGTCGCTTGGGGAACATGTTCGTGGAATTCGGACCTGGATGTCTTGCAAAATTTTACGGGCCTGATTTGTCAAGTCATGTCTCGCGGGCTCCGGGTCCTGGCGTTGACGCCACACTTCAATTGCTTCGGATTTGGCTTTAACTTCTATTAGACCCTGATCTCTCTTGTATTCAACGTTAAGAATCTCTCTGCGGATCTTGTCGCGGGCTCTATCCGTCGCGTGCAAGAGAGGTTCTCGCAGCGTGCTTTGGTTAACGCTTTCTGGAAACGACCTGGCTCGTAGGGCCAGGGTTTGCAGCTCGATATCCTGGAAGCGTAATTCTTGATTCATAGGCTGCCATTCAAACAGCTGAGTCACCCAGGAGGACTGTTCCTCTTGAAGTAGGTCTGCCCACTTCTTTTCCTGATATTGCTCCTCATCCCAGGCTTTTTTAGTCTCGCTAAGCGCCAGATCGGCTTCTTGGTACTTCTCTCTGGCTCCTGATTCTTGGCGAAGGAGCTTCATCACGTTCTCTAATAACCTTTGATAGTCGAGCGCCTCCTTTTTCCAAAGGGCAAAGGAAAATGTCCGATCAATTTCTCGGTTAAATTCGTCAGCTGCCATCTCATGATTTAAAAAAGCCGATTCCTCGGCCAAACTGTCAAGTTCCTCAAGTTCTTCCTGGATCGTGGCTAAAGCGAGCTGCTCCTTGAGCTCCAGTTCGCCGATTTGTTTCTTAAGCTGACCTTCTTGAGAAACATGACTGGTTAGTTGATTCGTTTTGTTCACCAGGATTCCCTGGTTCTTTTCTTGCTCTTTCAGGAGCCTTTCTCTCTCTTTTTCAGCCTTGAAGACATCATGCTCTCCTAGGGCCTCTCGTTCTACATCTAAAACCTGCTGTTCCCGTTTAAGGGTCGTCACAGTTTCCTGCTGTCTTGCTAATGCGATCTTAGCGTTTTCTTGCTCGAGGTGTAAGTGTTCCAGCGCCTTGGTGGTCTGGAGAAGACGCTGGTGAGTGCGCCAGAAACCTTCGGCTTTTTCGCCGATTACTTTTTGGTTGTACTGATCGTAGTACCGAATGAGCCGTTTCAGCGCTTGTTCTTCCTTCTGGAGCTGATCTAATTGGCTTTTAATCTGGTCCATGTTCTCGATGGTATCCGAAAGAGGACGTAGTTCATCATCCGACAAAGACGGCAGGGCCTCGTTTAAGATCTCATAAACCACGGTG
>OMOF01000106.1 GCA_900290375.1 Candidatus Desulfosporosinus infrequens | reverse complement strand
AGAAAAGCTGTGACCATCAGCGACGGCAGCGCCTTATTAAGTGGTTTGCTTTTGGCGATGTGTTTGCCGCCGTCCGTGCCATTTTTCCTGCCCATCGTCGGTTCGTTCATTGCCATCGTGATTGCCAAGCATTCTATGGGAGGCTTAGGTTTTAACATTTTTAATCCCGCGCATATTGGCAGGGCAGCCTTAATGGTGTCCTGGCCGGTGGCCATGACGACTTGGTCCAGTATGACGACAAAAATCGATTCGGTCAGTTCCGCAACTCCGCTGAATATCTTAAAACAACAAGGCTATGACGCCTTAATCACCTCCTTTGGCAGCTCAACCCACCTGTACGAATCCTTATTTTTAGGGTTAAGAAACGGAAGTCTGGGAGAAACATCCGTTTTGTTATTGCTGCTGGGAGGGTTTGTCCTAATCTACAAACGTTACATTGACTGGGTCGTCCCGGTGACGATGATCGGGACGGTCGGAATCCTCGTTTGGATCTGCGGACCGAAGGGATTTTTCACGGGAGATCCCCTCTTCCACATCATGGCGGGCGGCCTGATGCTCGGTGCCTTTTTCATGGCGACTGATATGGTCACCGCTCCGATCACCCGCAAAGGGAAAGTCATTTTTGCAGCCGGCGCCGGTGGGATAACCGTCCTGATCCGCTTGCTGGGAGGCTATCCTGAAGGAGTCTGTTATTCCATTCTCTTAATGAATTGTGTGACGCCCTTAATTGATCGTTTCGTGCAACCTCTGAGATATGGAAGGAAGTGAGCTCAGTCATGACTTCAACATCAACCTCGCTATCGACCTCAACGGCACCATCAGCCCCCAAACCTGCCCACAAAGAGGACAGTATCTTGCGGATCGCCTTAAATCTTACCGCAGCCTGTCTCATTTCCGGGCTTTTCATCGCTGGAACCTATTTTTTAACCCATGACACTGCGGTTCAGAAGGAAGCCGAATTAAAGGCGCTCACCCTCAAAAGTATGGTGACTGAAGCCGATAGCTACAAAAATGTCGCCGGGAAAACCGATTGGTATATCGCCTCAAAAGCCGGCAAGATCATTGCCTACATCGTTCCTGCCGAAAGCAAAGGCTACGGTGGAGCTATCAAAATGCTTGTAGCCGTAACTCCGGATGGCGTGGTCAAAAATTTCAACATTCTGGACAGTAAAGAAACCCCCGGGCTGGGCGATAAAGCCTCCAAACCACAATTTTCCGGACAACTGCTGGGCAAGAGCGCCGAGCATCTAACCGTTACTAAGGATCCCAGTGACAAAGATGATATTATGGCGATCAGTGGTGCCACGATTACCTCCAGAGCCGTAACCTTAGGGGTCAAAAACGCAGTCGCGGAAGTCGCTCAATTCGTCAAAGAAGGAGGCAGCTAACATGTTTAGACTATGGAAAATATTCTCAAAAGGTCTGATCATGGAAAACCCGATTTTTGTCTTGGCCCTTAGTCTTTGTCCGGCGCTGGCCGTGACCACGACCGTTGTTAATGCCTTAACGATGGGACTTTCCGTAATGTTCGTCTTATCGGCCAACAACGTTGTGGTCTCCCTAACCCGCAAACTGGTCAATCACAAAGTTCGGGTACCGATTTACATCACTTCTATTGCCACGATCGTAACCTTGGTTCAATTATTACTTCAAGCCTATGCCCCCCTCTTATATAAAGACTTAGGCATCTACCTGTCCCTCATTGTAGTCTTTGCGATCATTTTAGCCCGAGCTGAAGTGTTTGCCTCCAAAAATTCAGTGGTACCTTCGTTCTTTGACGGTTTTGGTATGGGCTGCGGTTTCACATTAGCCATGCTGATTATCGGAACAATTCGAGAATTAGTAGGCAATGGAACTATTCTGGGCTACAACATCCTGGGGCATGCTTACCAACCGGCCCTGATCATGATTCTGCCGCCCGGAGCCTTTCTGCTGATCGGTTATTTAGTTGGAGCCTCTAAACTTTTCAATCAGTATTTAGAAAAACGCCAGAAAGCTCGAGGTGAGGTTGTATGAATGATTATTTGCTGCTCTTCATCGGCGCGGTCATCGTTAACAACTTTGTTTTAACTCGCTTCTTGGGGCTCTGCATTTTCTTTGGTGTTTCTAAAAACCTGAAGGCGTCGGTCGGAATGGGAATGGCGGTCACTTCTGTCATCTTTATCAGTTCCATCTTCGCCTATGGGGTCTACAATTTCATCTTAGTACCCCTCCATGTGACGTTTCTGACTACCATTGTTTTTGTTCTGCTGATTGCGAGCTTTGTGCAGTTGCTAGAAATGGTCATTCGCAGATATTTACCGGCCCTCTACAAAATGTGGGGGATCTACCTGCTCTTGATTGCCACCAACTGTGTCGTGCTTGCCGTACCACTGATCAACATTGAATCGAACTTTTCCTTTGCCAAAAGCTTAGTCAATGCGCTGGGTTCCGGGGTCGGTTTTGCGGTAGCGATTATCTTAATGGCCAGTTTGAGGGAAAAGCTGCGGCTTGCCGAGGTACCAAAACCGCTCGAAGGCTTGGGAATTGCCTTTATTGTCGCTGGATTTTTGTCTTTATCGTTTTTTGGCTTCTCCGGTATGATCAAATAACTGGGAAGGGGCGAGCAAAGTATGGGTACTGTTCTTTCAATTGTAGTTGTCTTGAGCCTGGTCGGAGCTTTTTTCGGCTTGATTCTGGCTCTGGCCAATAAAAAACTGGCGGTCGAATTAAATCCGCTCATCCATTTAGTCGAAGATATTTTGCCCAAAGGTCAATGTGGGGCTTGTGGGTTCGCGGGATGTATGGCTTACGCCGAAGCTGTGGTGTTAAATAAAGAGGTTTCTCCCGACCTTTGTATTCCGGGCAAAAAAGCTGTCGCCCAAAAAGTTGCGGACTTGACCGGTAAAAAATCTCTTGAGGTAGAGCCCCGGATTGCCTATCTGAAATGCGCCAACCCTATCGCGACTGCTTCAAAAAAATATCTCTATTCCGGGATTCAGGATTGTGTCGCTGAAAATCTCTTGCATTTTGGTCAGAAAGAGTGCAACTATGGCTGTATCGGCTTAGGAACCTGTGTCAAGCAATGTGTTTTTGAGGCGATTCAGCTCAACGAACTGGGCTTGCCGGTGATTGATTCCACCAAATGTACCGGCTGCGGCAAGTGTGCCGACGCCTGTCCCAAGAACATTATTCAAATGATTCCACCGGACGCTCCTGTTGGAGTAGTCTGTAATTCGCTGGACAAAGGGGCCGTGGCCCGCAAGGCTTGTTCCGTGGCCTGCATTGGCTGTGGTTTATGCAAAAAACAGTGTCCCTATGAAGCCATCGAGCTTAAAAATAATTTAGCCTGGGTTAATTCGCAAATCTGTCTTGAAAAATGTACTCAAATGGTTTGTTTGGATAAGTGCCCAACCCAAGCGATTAAGGCTTGCCTGAACAAGGTTGTCAAAGGGATCGCGATTTGATGCAAAGGGGGACGGTTCTTGTTTGCACTCATTCATCAGTAGTGCCGCACAGCAGCCTGGAGGTCTGATAGTACGAAAAGCTCACCAAGTGCTGGTCCAGCGTGACAGTTTGGAGTGACAATATGAAGAAACAAGCTTATTTATTAATCAGTCTGATACTGATATCCTTATTTCTTTTAACCGCTTGCAGCCCTGCAAAACCGTTCGCCGCCGAGGACTTCGCGATGGGCACTGTGATCAACCAGGAAATCTACGGTGCGGATGCTCAAAAAACCTCCCAAGAGGTCATGGCTAAGATCAAGGCTCTGGAAGCGTTAATGACCATTAACGCTCCCGGCGGAGATGTCAACCGGCTCAATGACCGGGCCGGGAACGGCTATGTCGCCTTGAATCCTGAAACGATAAGCGTTTTGAAAAGTGCCCGCAAAATTTCCGAGTTAAGCAACGGTGCTTTCGATGTGACCGTAGGACCTGTCGTCAAAGCTTGGGGTATCGGCAGCGACAACCCTCAGATTCCACCGGATGCTGTTTTGAAAAAATTGGTTGCTTTAATTAACTATACCGATGTTCATCTCGATGAGGCCAACAATCAAGCCAGCCTCCAAAGACCCGGTCAAATCGTTGACTTGGGGGGCATCGCCAAAGGGTATGCGGGAGATGTCGCTAAAGCAATCTATCAGAAGAACGGCACACAATCGGCCTTAATTAATTTAGGCGGTAATGTCGTCGCCCTGGGCCATAAACCGGACGGCAGCACTTGGAGCATCGGCATTCAGAACCCCAGATCCGAAACGGGCGAAGTCGTGGGAGTTGTCCATGTTTCAGACCAAGCCGTGGTGACTTCCGGGGATTACCAGCGTTATTTTGAAAAGGATGGCAAGCGGTATTGCCATATTATTGACACTCAGACAGGTTATCCAGTTGAATCCGGCTTGATGAGCACAACCATTGTTGCTTCATCTTCTACAGAAGCCGACGGCCTCTCAACAGCAACCTTCGTGTTAGGACTCACTAAAGGACTCGACCTCATCAAACGTTACGGCCAAGCTGAAGCGATTTTTATTACAACCGATAAGAAAATCTACGTCACCAAAGGCTTACAAGGAAATTTTCAGTTAAAGGATGCACGCCATGAATATACGTATGTTCAAGAAGGCTGATCTGATTTTAATCGTTGGTCTTGTGCTGCTTTCCGGCCTCATCTTGGCTTGGAATACGTTTTCCACTTCCAGCAAGGGGGGGCCGGTCACAGCCGTCATAACCCAGAATGGAACGGTCCTTAAAACGATCGATCTGGCGTCGGTTCAGAATCCCGAATCTTTAGATGTCAGTCAGGGCTTTCACCAAGTGATTCTCGTCGAAAAAGGCCGAATTTGCTTTTCTGAATCAGACTGCCGAGATAAGATTTGCGTGAAAAGCGGCTGGCTAACCAAAATAGGAGATAAGGCTGTCTGTATGCCCTCCAAAACCGTCATCACCCTGATCGGCGATCACCAAGAAATTGACAGTATTGCCTACTGAAAAGGAGAAACATGAACACTAAACGCAATGCTATTATCATCATCCTGGTTTGTAATGCTATCTTAATATCGTTATTGGAATTAATCATTCCTGTACCGATTCCTATACCGGGAGTCAAGCTGGGACTGGGAAATATCATTACCCTGATAGCGATCGTTTTTTTGGATCTGAAGGCAGTCCTGCTCATTGTCTTGTTGCGTTGCACTGTTGTGGCGGTTTTAAGTAAAGGGCTTTTGATGATGGCCTTTAGCCTGACCGGGGGCCTCTTGAGCGCCTTAATTATGTGGCTGTTTTATAAAAAGCTCGCTGGGTTGTTTAGTCTGAAAGGGATTAGCATTGTCGGTGCACTTGTTCATAATACAACTCAAGTGCTGGTTGCCTCACTAATCCTGCACGAACTGGTCGTCTTATATTATCTCCCCATCCTCCTGATTTCATCAGTCGTGACCGGTTTCATAACTGGAAGTATTAGTGATTTGACCGTTCGTGAGATTCGCAAACGAGAGATCCTCTGATTCGATCTAACTTTTAGGGATGTGAATGACATGCTGAATTTTTTAACCGCTACCACCCTTAAAAATTCAAGATTGGCGGATTTAGATGCAGGACTAAAAGCTTGTCTGTCATTTCTGTTGACCGGCCTAGTTTTGGTCTCTACCAAACAAGTGAGTTTATCGCTCGTTTTCTGCTATTTAGTTTTGGCAACTGTTTTGTTGGGCAGTAATTTTCGCTTTCTTGGGAAAAACGCGGCTGCTTATGCTTTGATTTTTTTGCTGCCCTATTTTTTCGGCCTGCTCTTCTCTCTGTTTATGGCTAAACTTTTCTCGAACGCTTACTATAGCTCTGACTTCGTCATCCAAGAAATAGTCTTCCGCATGGTCAGGATCTTTTATATCTGGTATATTGGCAGCCTGTATATTGCTTCTACCCCGCTTAACTCAATTTTGGGCCTGCTGAAAAGCGTTTTTTCTCCGTTAAGTCGTTGGGGGGTTCCGGTCGCCAATTATTTGAAAATCATTATGTGTATCGTCCTTAAACTGACAGAATCCGTAAGCGACTTTAAAAATAACGACGTAGAACAAGCCCGTCTTATCTTTCAAACTAAACACACGAGTTTTAAAACTAAGCTTAAAGGGCTCTCTAATTTATTGGTTTTATTTATCGCCAATTCTCTGCAAAAAACAGATGAGATTCAACAACTAATGGATCAAACCAGTTTAGATGATTTTACGTATCACTTTAAAGTTACCCGGTCTGAGTTGCTGACCATAGCAAGTTTCATGATTTTGCTGCTCATCATAATCTACTGTGAAGCCATTCAACATTAATTCCTCAATCCGTTAGGCGAAGTAACTCACGCTTGAGATTATGGCCATTTTCAGGGAGGACTGTTTATGGATGAAAAACTTGCATTTCAACTGCGTCAAATCTCAAAGTATTTCGGACGGCTGAAAGCGACAGACATGTATCCTTGATTCCCGTGAAAAATTATACTACATTAACAAACCCTGATTTTACAGGCATTTTGGTGTTTTCGTAGGTACTCAGTTAATCAACCACAGATTACACAGATTAACACAGATATAAAAAATACATTTTTAGCTCTAAAATATCAATCGCTTGTAACGCAATTGATATTCGCCATTTTTCTATACTTAATTCTTCTTAATCTGTGATATCTGTGTTAATCTGTGGTTTCTCTTATCGTTCTTTTCATGTGTAATCTGTGGTTCCCCGTTCAGAAATCCCCAAGGCGAATTTACAGTGTTTTTCTAATTTGGCTATCTCAGCAAAGGAGCTCTACCCTGAAATTTCCTCAGGGTAGAGCTTCTCTCTTTTTCTAAGAATGGCAAAGGCTGCCGTCTTTTCACTTCCAGTCTGAGACTTGACTACGATATCCTTTTTAGCAAGAAAAACGGACCGGCTGCAGTGACACTCGGCCATTCATGGCCAGCGGCTGCTTAATTGGCAAGGTCCTGTTTTCGGCGATTAAACTCCTCGGTGTCAATTTCTCCCAGAGCATATCGTTGACGTAGAACCAATAAAGCAGGATCGTTTTGTTTTTGAATCGCCCTAACCTTCTTGCTGTGACGTTTTAAACAAATAACAGCAATTACAATGATGATAATCATGAAAATTAAATGACAAGCTAGAGGGAGCAGTCCCAACCACCCGGTATGTCCGTTGGCCATGAAACCAGGACCAAATCTACGCATTGCATTTCCACCACCGCGTATTACGTTACCACTACCATACATCATTTCTAATTCCCCCTTATTCTAAAGTCTTTCTGCGTTCGTTGAATTCATCGGAGCTAATCTCTCCTCGTGCATAACGTGTTCTAACTATCTCGAGAGCATCTTGGTGAGAACTTACCAATTTATTACAACGACAGCCACCCTGTTTACAATGAAAATAAGCCCCAATACATAGTAAAACTATGAGCAAAACAAACATATCAAACATCCTCTCTTACTTAATCTATTTTTATCTCTTAACATGACCTAGTTTTAGTATACAGATATACTGCACTAAACAGGTGAATAATTTGTGAATATTTGTGAATTTAAAGTTAAGATTTACTGATATGCCCAAACATTGACAATCTCCCCGAATTTCGTATGATTAGGTATATATCAGAATGTTATAGACCCAAAAAGATGGTTATTGAAAGGACGAGGACGCAACAATGAAAGTTAAGATTTTCAGTTCCCCGGATTCTCGAATCTTAGATAGAGAAGTCAATCAATGGTTAGAGGACAACAGTTGGCTGAAAGTGGTCAACATCACTCAAAGTACTGGTGCTGCGACAGTAATCTCCATTTGGTACAATGAACCCAATGTTCCGATCCTCGGATAATTTGTTGAACTGGCCAGTAGGGCTCGCCCATGCATCGAGCCCTACTGGCCTAAAAAATGGCACATTTATTCATCGTTAATACTGTAAAGTGGCAAGAGGCATTGAAGTACACAGTCCAATCAAAGTATGTAGCTGTGATAAACTAAAACTTTCCAGATTTAAAAATTGAGATAAACAGCCAAAGCAACATGAGCCCAGCCATCGTAAACCCTACTTCAATGGCTGGGATCTGAAAGATTAAGATAGGCTGGTGACTCAAAGCGGAGGCAATAATTATCCCCATCATCACGATACTAAAGGAAAGCAAAACTATACTAAAGGAAATCTGATTCGTAATTCGGTCCAATTTCCTAAGAAAAATATCTAGCTCCGGTACACTCACTTCTATGCGAACTCGACCACGCCCCAAGTCCCGCATTAGCCCTTTCATTTGCTTCGGAAGATCTACGAGAATCTCACTGTAATCCGAGAGGTTATGCCATACCCTCCCCGCCATCGCACCTGGTCGGTAGCGTTCCTTAAGGAGCCGACGTCCAAACGGTTCAGCCATGTCCATAATGCTAAGATGAGGATCCAGTTTTTCCACAATTCCTTCAAGAATTAGTAAAGCCTTTGCCACCATGGTAAAGTCAGAGGGAATACGTATATGATGTCTAAAAGCAACCACAAAAAGGTCACTAATCGCCTCCCCAAGGCTGATGCGACTCATCGGCACGTCCATGTACTTTTCTCTTAATTCATCCACATCATTGCTCAGAAGCACCAGATTAACATCCTCTGGAATAATTCCTATTTTTAAGATCGCCTTCATCATACCTTCAGTACTTTGGCGCATCATAGCGATGACCAAAGAAGCGAAGGTATTTTTCATATCTATGGTCAGTCTTCCGACCATGCCAAAATCAATCAACGAAATCACGCCGTCTTTTAATAGAAAGATATTTCCTGGATGCGGGTCTGCGTGAAAAAAACCTTCAATCAGTATTTGTTGGAAGAGCGCCTGAACAAGTTGTTCTGCTATTACTTTGCGGTCATATCCCTTGTTTTCTAAAGTCTCAAACTGATTTAGTTTAAGTCCCTCAACGAACTCCATCGTCAGTACGGTTCGCGTCGTGTAATCCCAATAAATTGCCGGAATGTGAATCTTAGGATCATTCTTAAACTGCTTAGCAATTTTCTCAGCATTTCTGCCCTCGACGGTATAATCTAACTCATTACGTAGTGACTTGGCAAACTCTTCAACCACCTCGCGTAATTGAAGCCGTTCCATTCGCTCCATACGGTTTTCCGCCAGCGTAGCTAAATCCAGCAGGATTTCTAAGTCGGTTTCGATCATGGCTTTAATGCGAGGACGCTGAACCTTAACTGCAACTGCCTCTCCTGTCCGTAACTGGGCACGATGAACCTGACCAATGGAGGCAGCCGCAATCGCTCCCTCCTCAAACGAAGAAAATACCTCCTCTAACGAAGAGCCTAGTTCTTCCTCAATAATTTGGCGCACTTCAGTAAAGGAAAAGGCAGGAACGTTATCTTGAAGTTTTTCTAGTTCCTTAAGAATTCCTTCTGGTATTATATCTGAACGAGTGCTAGCAATCTGTCCGATCTTGACATAAGTCGGACCAAGTTCCTCAATTACTTGGCGTATTCGCTCCCCGACCGTCAAGGGATCAAGCTCCTCTGTATCCGTGAAGAGTCGTTTGGGCAGGGAAAGCATATGTAAAAGTCCCATCTCTTCCACTAAAAAACCAAATCCGTGGCGTGCTAGAACTTTAGCAACATCTCGATAGCGTTTAATTTGGCGTATCCTTTTCCCGATCATAAGAAAACGTCCCCTTTTCGTGGTTCGTGGTTCGTGGTTCGAAGATCGCATATCTCGTCCCTGTCTATATTCATTCAAATCAAATCTTCAGGTGACAAACTACTGCAAATGTGTTCTCTTAAAAACAAAGTCCACAGATAAAGGCCTGAACGTTATTCAGGCCTCACAGATCCGCACATGCTTTTACTTGTTCTCCAAGTCTTGAATACGCTGCTCTAAACGCTCTAGATCAGCTTTTGTTGGAATATTTAAGTCTCTAAGCAGCTTTTCCATCTGTTCACGGATACGGACATTCATTTCTTTCTTCTCTGCTTCCCCTTTTTCAAACAGCTCTCGAATCAGGTCTTTAGATTCCCCTGCAGAAACTTCCCCTTTTTTAACCAACTCATCCACAAGCTTCTCGATCTGTTCCTTACTCACCACTGCTAAACCTAAGCCAAAAGCCAGACCTTTATTAATAAGATCCTTCACACATTTCTCCCCCTTTGTAATATTCGCTCTCATGAAGATTACCGTTAACTCATTATAATCATTCGTGAGCCGACTCGTCCAATATTTTTGGCTCCCAATAATATAGTTGTTTACTAAAACGGTTCAACTTATTTACTCCGCTCTATAAAACTAACCTCACAACATGTTCTAAACCATCATCGATCAAGTTTATATATGGCTCAGAAAGTTCTAACTCCTGTCCATCAAAGTCCAATCTACTGCCCCCAGTGCTCTGATGTAAGGGATTTTGCACCTGGATCTGATACGTTGTCCGCTTAAAGTGATAGGTCATAGAATACTCTCCCCAAGCTTTAGGTATACAGGGTTTTAAATACAAACGTTCCCCTCGACGCTGTAATCCTAAAATCCACTCTACCCCTGCTTGATACATCCATCCTGCTGCGCCAGTGTACCAGGTCCATCCTCCCCTGCCGATATTAGGTTCAGTCGAGTATACATCCGCGGCAACAACATAGGGTTCCACTTTGTAACGCATGACTTCGCTAGGCGTCAGAGCATGATTGATGGGATTAATCATATGGAAGAGTTCCCAGGCTTTATCACCTTCCCCTAATTTAGCCCAGGCAATAATACACCAGATGATGCCATGGGTATATTGTCCGCCATTTTCTCGGACGCCAGGAGGATACCCTTGGATATAACCCGGACTAGGATCCGTCTTCTCAAAAGGAGGAGTCAAAAGGCTCACTAAGGAGTACTCTCGGTTTACCAATTCTCGGTCCACCGCCAGCATAGCCATAATTGCTTTTCCAGAGGGCGCCGCCCCAGAAATTACGGCCCAAGCTTGAGCAATAGCATCAATCTGGCATTCCTGATTTTCCGCCGAACCCAGCGGTTGTCCGTTGTCAAAATAAGCCCTACGGTACCATTGTCCATCCCAAGCCTCTTCATTGAGGTTGCTGGCTAACTTTTCAGCCACTTGACGATATCTTAAAGCAATTTCGCCAGCCTCCCTGCGTTCACACACTTCAGCAAACCCAGTGAGAATCGTATATAAAAACCAGCCTAGCCAAACACTCTCCCCTTTCCCTTCACGCCCGACTCTATTCATTCCATCGTTCCAGTCGCCCGTCCCCATTAAAGGCAGACCGTGAGAACCAAAATGCAAAGAACGTTCAATCGCTCGTAGGCAATGTTCAAAGAGAGAAGCTCGTTCAGTCGATACCTTAGTTTCCGAATAACGTTCATCTTCATCTGGCCCAAGGGGGAGGTCTTCCAGAAAATACACTTCCTGAACTAAGATTGCCTCGTCCTGAGTATGTTCCAGATAACGCAACACGCTATATGGTAACCATAATAAATCATCGGAGAACTTTGTGCGAATCCCACGTTTAGTCTCTTCATGCCACCAGTGTTGAACATCCCCTTCTTGAAACTGATGCGACGCATGGCGCAGGATTTGCTCCTTGGTCAAATCCGGATAAACATGCAGGAGTGCTAAACTATCTTGCAATTGGTCTCTGAACCCATAAGCTCCTCCCGCTTGATAGAAAGCAGACCTAGCCCACATCCTGCAGCCTAAGGTCTGATATAACAACCAGCCATTAAGCATCAGATCCATACTCATATCCGGAGTAACCACTTGCACGCCTTTAACAAGTTGTGCCCAGAAATCCTGGACCTCTTGTAACTTCTTCGCAACCGTCAAAGGTTCTGCATAACTTAACGTGAGATTTTTCACCTCTTCAGATAAGTGGGCTTGCCCGAGAAGGACTAAGACCTGTTTTTCTTCCCCAGGATCTAACGTGAGCTTCACTTGAATTGCCCCGCAGGAATTATACATCTTCCCACTCGAACTCGATAAAGCAACTCTAGTAAGGGCTGCGGGTTTTTTCAAGGACCCATGACGCCCTAAAAACTCCATGCGATCCCCAGTCCAAGTCCGATTAGCTTTTTCCCCCACTGTTTGCACCCAAAGGAAGGCCTTCCTGTCTGGAAATACTTCCTGGTAGGTGTTGCGGGCTAACAAAGCTTCCGAATCCTCATCGATCTCTGTGATGATATACGGTGCGTTGACTTCTCTTTGTACCCCTAAAACCCACTCCACATAATAGGTAAG
>OMOF01000372.1 GCA_900290375.1 Candidatus Desulfosporosinus infrequens | reverse complement strand
AACTCGATGTGATCAGCTCCGATTAACGAAAGCCTTAAAGTAGAAAGGTCTACACCCGCTATCTTTTTGTGATTTACATATTTGTTGCAAATGACATAACCGAAATTGGGAGAATTAATGGAGGTAGCCTTATACTCCTGTATGATCCGGAAAAAATTTGCAGGTTGCATGACGAAGAATTCCGTAGGAATCAAACAAACCGTACAATTCCAGTATAAGGCCGTCAGAAAGTTACCTATTAAGCCCATATCATGATATAAAGGCAACCACGATACGGCAACATCTTCTGACGACAACTCAAGTTTTTCTCCGATTGCTTTCATATTGTTTATAAGCGCGAAATGAGTCAACATCGCCCCTTTAGGCAGGCCAGTGCTGCCTGAGGTATACTGTACATAAGCACAATCCCACGGTTCCAGAATTGTCGGTTGATACCCGTCGATATTAGCGGACAGTTCGATTTTTTCCAGCATAAGAATTCTTTCCTCTTTAACTGTCTCTTTGAGTATCTTTTCCTGGATAGAACGATAAACATCTGAGTAGCAAAGTATAAACTTAGGCTGAGAAGTGTTGAAAATATGCAAAAACTTTTCCTTATATTCATCCCATTCAAGTATGAAAATTGGAGGATGGACCGGAATTGGAAGACCTCCCGCCATCATCACTCCATAAAAAGCAAAGAAAAACTCTACCCTGCTCAGTAAAAGTATCATTACACTGTCACCAGGTCTTAAACCTTTATCTCTAAAATAAACGGCGAACTTCAAAGCTCCCTGGTATATATCTCTATATGAATATTTACTTCTACAGTCTTTACGGTCCCAGATATGAAGAAACTCCTTTTCAGGGTTTTCTTTCATTCTTTCTTCAAGTAAACCAATTAACGTAGTCATTTACCAATTCTCCCCATAGACAAGTTTACCGTCAATATATGCCTTGTGTAAGGTACCGCACCATGCTCTTTTTTGGTACCGAGTCATACGATACGGCAAATGCTCCTGCGCCAGCTGTTGTAGGTATAAAAAGTACTCAAAATCAACCCCTTCGCCGCACATATACTCAGGCCAGTCTTCCACCATCTGTTCTAGCATACTCATAATGTTTCCCTTGCCGAACTCTGCATACTTTTCTTTTAGTTCAGGAAGAGCCATCATCTCATCATAAGCCTTAGAACCCGGCAAAGGTGCCAATGTTCCCCATTCAAAGCGGTCAAGGTTAGAATGATTCTCGTATAAATGCTTCATGAAATTCAATGTCTCGATTACGGTTTCCTGGGTTTCACCCTTAGCGCCGATCACGATTCCTAAAACTACTGTGATATCATTTTCCCGCATTATGTTTAGCGCATTCTCAACCATGTCTGTGGTGATATTTTTGTTGAGGGCCTTTAAGGCAGCGTTGCTTCCGGACTCCATCCCAGAGAACACCTGAACACAGCCCATTTCGCGTAACATCTTGGCTGTCTCGTGGGTAATAAAATCAATTCTAATATAATTTGAAAAAGGTACGACAAAATTTGCTGGTTTAAGAGAGTGAAGATTCTTTAACCATACAGGATCAGCCGCAAAATTGTCCGAGGGATCCCAGATGTAATTCACCTTGTATTTGTCGACAAGCATCATGCGTTCTTCCCAGATCTGCTTTGGGTCCCTAGCCCTCAATCCCTGGTCATGGATACTACAAAAGTAGCACCCTCCACCAGGAGTAGCCCTCCAGGAACAACCTTTTAAGGAATACATGTTCGTGGGCCTTGAAAAGTATGGTAAGGGTTTAAAATCGGGGTCCTCCGCTTTGGCAAAATAGTCTTCAAAGTTTATATAATCACGATTAATAATGGGTAACGTTTTTATGTCTAAAGTGGAAGTTCTATTCCTGACTAAAGTGCCATTGTCTCTCCAGATTAGGTTAGGTACCTGTACGAGGTCCGTCCCCCTAATGAGTTCCAACATAGACTCTTCTCCATCGTAACAAACACAATAATCTACATACGGGTGGTATTTGAGAATTTTTTCATTTAAAGCTGTAGCAATATTACCTCCAATCAGGACATCCGCCCCTCGTTCCTTAGCAATTCTCGCTATTTCTAATCCCCCGTCCACTTGAGCAAAAGTAACCGAAAGACCTACCAACTCTGCATTACCTATTTTAGCCATATGCTCGGGGTTGTCTAAATCCAAGACACAATCGTAGTCAAGAATTTCAAATTCAACTTCCGGCAAAAACTGATTTACATAGGTTGCAATGGACAATATCCCCAGCGGTTGTGGCCACCGCGCCCATTTTTGTTGGCCTTCTACTGTACGGTTTGAAGGCGGAGAAATGAGTTGAATTTTTTTATATCGGTTCATGTATATTCCCCTTTCTTTTTTGACCAGTAGCCCTTTCTGGGAGCATAAAAATTAACTTCTGCCGTTTTAGGGATAAAAGTCTAATTATTTATCCCACTATGTCCATTTGGCTAACCAGATGTGGAAGCAAGTCTCTATCAATCTTCCCAGGGAAATTTTCTCTGGTCAACGAATCGGAGAATCCACTCAATGTTTTGGGGGTCGGAAAATACTTCTTGATTCGCCGCTAACGCCAGCGATTTGGATTGCTGTAGTGCATCCAGACTGCTCATATAGCGTTTATACCGCAATATCCCTTTCTTGGACAGGCGTTTAAGACGGAGCAAATGCTTCCTGATCAGGGATTCGCTCTGAACATCATACGCATCGACCAATCCCCATGAATGAGCTTGTTGAACCAAGATTGGCTGGGTCATGAGCGTCATGTAATGAGCTTTTTGAAACCCAATCCGCCGGATCAAAAACGGCAGAACGCAGGCTGGAAAAAGCCCGAATAATAATTCGGATAAACTAAACTGGGCAGTCTGATCGGCCAACACTATATCGCAGGCGGCCACAAATCCAACTCCTCCCGCATTCGCCTGACCGCGAACATGAGCAATCGTTATATATGGTCCGGTGGCCAATTTCAACCATAGTTGGTACAATGGCTCCGGGTTCTGCACACTTTGTTCCCCAGTGACCATTCTTTCATGTATTCCTTGGAAATCAGCCCCGAAACAAAAAACTTCAGGTAAACCTTCTAACACCACAACCGTAATTGCTTCCTCACATAATTCCAACACCTGAAGGCATTCTTTAATCAAGAGATCGTTTATCGTATTATTCGCTTCAGGGCGATAAAACTGAATAAAACAAATCGGCTCTTGAAAACGGACTTGAATGGTCTGATAACTCATCAGACCCACCGATATTCACGATGGAATTCGCTAATCTCTTCTAACAATAATCGATCTTTGCCTATACATGAGGCAAAGGCTTCCGGAATCAGCTGGAAATCCAGTTTTACGTTCCTAGTACCGAATTTCACCGCACTACTACCTTTTAATAAAGCTTCATATTCATCCATTGACAATTGATAGCGGTCGTTTAGTTGACCCTCGATCTCAAAACGATGCTGGCGTTCTTGGCCTTGAGCCGTTACCACCCCACTATAAAATTCTGAACAGCAACCCGAACCATACGAAAAACAACCAATTCGCTTAGGAGATTCAAATCGACCGTGATCAATCGTACTTGCCAAGGATAAAAATACTGTGGCTCCCATGATATTTCCGACGCGTTGACAGTAGCTCAATCCAGGCATCACACGTTGTTTGAAATCCGCTTCTATCTCCGCCGGCTGGGCTTTGGCTATTTTACGCATCATGGTGCGGTGCGCGCCTTTCACCATCCCGCCAAAAGGAGTGTGAAAAGCAAGATATTGAAATGTTTCCCGATAATCCGCATTAGATACCCTTCTTTGATACTCCAAAAAGGCTTGCTCGCTACAATCCAAATAGGACATTAGAGATAAATCCGCATCTCCGGCTTCGCTGTCAGCCATAGGCCGACAGGTATCCATTACTTCATAACCATAGTATCCATTGGCGCCTACATCCACTTGAAATACATTTGGCTGTTCACTAACCAATACCGCTACAGCTCCCGCTCCTCCACTGGGTTCAGCAAAGGACCAGTCTTCGGTTAGGGCATCCCCCGCATCAGCCACCATAAATCGAGATATGTCAGAAGCGATCACTAATGCTTTGGCCCCAGGAGATGTCTGGGACAATATAAAATTGACTGCCATCTGAAAACCAGCAGTGCCCGCGTAACAGGCATTTTTTAGTTCAAACAAACGGCAATTTCGATTTAACCCTAAATGATGATGAATATAAGTACTTATTGATTTTCCAAAATCAATACCTGATTCCGTACAGCTAATTAACAATTCAATCCTGTTTTTCTCGGCTTCCGATAGAGAGTCTATCAAGGGTTTAGCCGCATTGACCCCAAAGGTAATCGGATCTTCGTACGGCAAGGCAACTGCTTTTTCTTTCATTAATAAGTTTTCGAATCGCGTGATGTCCAACTTGCGATGCAGGGCTAATTGTTTTACATCTAAATACGCGGTTCCTCCAAACACATTCATTGCTTCAATACCAACCGTAATCCTACTCATTATCATTCTCCTTTTGATTTTCATTTTATGGTTATTACTTTCTGAGCAATGTAATATATGCCCAAATCTCAAGTTGATTTTCTTTTGCTTGAGACTGTCGAAATTGAAAAGCTAATATGAAAGCATATAGTAGTCAGGATATAAATAACTACCCGGTAAAATAATGTCTGTATTTCCGTTCAAATCAGCTCCATCTGAAATAGCGAGGGTTAATACTGCATAAGTACGATACAGCGTAGTATAGATTAAGTCATCTGGATATGGGGAACCGTCCCATCTTTCCATTAACAACTGTGCAATCCGTTTTATTATGGGGTGATTAGGCTTTGCGCCCACAACCGCATTTTGGATGATTATCTGTTCCTCTGAATATTTTGGGGGTATAGAAGATAAAAAGCCTGCATAAAAATCATAATTATCGTTTAATGAATCATATGACTGAAAACAGTCACAATCAACGTCAACAAATAGACCGCCTATTTGGTTTAAGATGTCATACCGCAAGATATTAGCCTTCTCACCCATTTGAATACTTTTGTGAAACAGGTGTTCATTTTTTTGATCTATAAAATCATAATTAGCAACTTCTTTATCAGTCCATAAACGATACTCCCAATTAGGATGATGTTGAATCCAGTGCTGTCGACACTCCTCTCGCTCTTCTGAAATTTCTTTGGTACCCATCCAGATCTGGTGAATTATTTTTGGTATTTTAGGAACTTCCTGAGGTAAAAATTCAAGAAAATTATTATTTTCGTATAAGTTTTTTATGATGCTATAGGTTTCCCGATATTTTCCAGCAAGCCCTTTAAGCATTCTGCATAGCTCCTTTCATTAAACATTTAGGCAATAATCGTTGTTAAACGATGGTTTAATAATTCAGCCGCATCTTCCATTATCTTTAT
>OMOF01000100.1 GCA_900290375.1 Candidatus Desulfosporosinus infrequens | reverse complement strand
TGAGTTGTATTTCCTGTGTAATTAATCGCAAAGTTGGTTTCACGGTTCGTTAAGTCAAACTGTATTACCTTTTGAAGGTCTACTAAATTAGTTTCGGTTTGCTCATTAGCGACTGCATCAGCAGGAGTCATTAGTAGGGATATCATTAGTAATACAACGACGACCCAGTGACATTTATAGTTAGGTTTATAATGTTTCATGCTTTAAAACACCTTTTTTTACAAGTTGGAAAATTGGCAAGTGAATTCAATAAATGAAAAAACAAGGACATAAAGCGAGAAACGAAGGAAGATAATTTGCCCTCCTCCTTCGGTTGAGCCGCACCTTATTTTAACACGTATTTAGCAAATTGTTAGCATTTTAAGTCTGCTGTTAATTAAACCTATTTATGGATTACGACCTCGTTTAATCACTCCTTTTAGTCGAATTATCTATAATTTTTAAAATATAGATGGATATTACCGTCGATTCTTCCATCGTTTAAATATATGTAAACACACCTCACCCAGCGTGCTGAGGTGTGTTCTTCTAGTTCTATAATCACTAGAACAAATCTTCAAAAATAGGGTCTATCCTTCAAGGTCTATCCTTCAAATAAAAATGTTTATATCCTTAAAATTACACCTTATCGTCTATAAGTCCTGACGGAAGGTGACCAGGTAATGAGGAAAATCGTTAGGGAATAGCCCGCCCACTCTATACTCACTTTCTAGGTATCTCCTTTGCGCATACTCACTTCTAAAACAATAATCCCTTAAACGCTTCCACATTTTGTCAAGGGGATTGTTGTTGATCCTTCTGTTATATTACTGCTCATCTGGAATAGGGAAAAGGAGACAGCTGGTTGTCCAATCAGAACTAGAATTGATGTTGTTCTTAGCGCTATAAGCTTCTTCAATTTTCTAGCATGTTGTCAGACCCAAACCAGTCCCTCGTCTTTAGTCATCAAGAACGAAATTCCATCTTATTAATATTTTCAAGTAAAATAAGGAGGTGGTTACCCATGACAACAAATAATCGAATACCCAATAGATTAACTAGCGAGAAGTCCCTCTACTTGCTCCAACACGCTTATAATCCAGTTAATTGCTACCCTTGGAGCGAAGAGGCTTTCCAGAAAGCAAAAACAGATAACGAACCTGTTTTCTTATCTATTGGGTATTCGTAGTGGTATAGTTTATCGACTTGTCACTGATGTCAATCCAATTACTATAAGCAAATTGAAAAACGGGTTCAGCTTTTATCATGCTGAACCCGTTCGTTATCTTCAATATAGATTTTTTAATATAGATTTTTTAAGCTACCGGGGACAGTGAAGGATGTGATTCTATCTAATCTCCCGTTTTCTCTTGACCCTTATGCTTTTATCAACAAACCACACGTCTTATATTCCTATGGCGATACCTGAAAACTCCTTAGGTATGGGGTAGTATGGGTAGTTCAACAGAACCCATTACACCTGCAGCCGGGCGTCCTAAAAAACATTTTCTCAGTCCCATAGTTTACGACATTTTCAAGTAGTTTGGTCATGGTATTAGCATTTTGAGGGTCTGTCACCTGTACTGACTCCGATTTAGCTTGGGCAAAATGTATCTATTGGTCGAAGTTATTTTGCAACAATTGCATAGACCTTATTGCAGTATGGCGATTATCAAAATTCAAATATTTTTCCAAATAAAGTAATTTTAACAAGTTTTGATATTAATTGTATCTCTTTCTTTAAAACAATGACAAATTCTTGTACATTCTGGACATCGGAAATACATATAGGTTCTACCGTCGTGAAATGTACGAATTCCTTTAACCTCGGTATCGTTAACTTTAACTTTATTTTTACAATGTTTGCATTCAATTTCATAAATAACTTCCATAATTTTTATTACTCCTATCGTTGGCTGGCATACGCCGGTGCTGTCAAAGTTCAAAAGATGTAAGAAGACGACGCTCACAATATGTTCAATTTTATCTGTATGTCTCAATAGCTGACTCTAAAATTTGCAATCCGCTTTCCAGCTGTGCATCCGTTACAACCAAGGGGCACAAAAATCTTATGACATTTGAATAAATTCCCGCACTTTCGATGATCAAGCCATTTAAGGCTGCGTACCCCACAATATCCGAAACCAATTTAGGATTAGGATTCTTACTCTTTTTGTCGGTAACAAATTCAATGCCCATCATACACCCTATACCTCTGACGTCGCCAACCACTTCATATTTCTCTTTCCACAGGTTAAATTTTTCTTTACATTTTTCGGCAATCTCTAGGGAGCGATCACACAAGTTATCACGCTCGATAATTTCTATAACTTTTAGGGCCGACGCGCAGGCAAGAGGGTTTCCGCCGTAAGTGCCTCCGATAATACTGCTTTTAACACCGTCAAAAATTTCGGCACTGGCTGTAACGGCGCTAAGCGGAATTCCGCCGGCAATAGATTTTGCAGTTGCTATGATGTCTGGCAAACAACCAGCCTCAGCCCAGTAGTTGGAAACAAACATCTTGCCCGAACGAGCAAAGCCTGTCTGAACTTCGTCAGCAATCATTAGTATACCGTTTTCATCACATATTTTTCTGATAGCCTTGACCCACTCCAAAGGTGCAGGAATAAAGCCCCCCTCTCCTTGTACAGGCTCAACAACAACTGCAGCCACATAGTCTGCCGGTGAAGCTTCTTCAAATACTTTTTGAAATTTATCTACATAATAAGCGATCGTTTCTTCTTCCGTATATCCTTTCGGTCCTCTAAATAAATAGGGGAATTCTGCACGGTATACCCCATCCGGGAAGGGACCAATACCAGAAGAATAAGCCTTTTTGGAAGTCATAGCAGAAGCAAGCAGGGTCCGGCCATGAAAAGCGCCAGAAAAAACGATTATATTAGGTCTCTTTGTGTAAGACTTAGCTATTTTAACGGCATTCTCAACAGCTTCTGCACCTGAGTTTACAAACATTGTCTTTCTTTTTTCACCTTTGACCGGGATAATTTGGTTCATTTTTTCGGCAAGCTTAATATATCCTTCATGAGTCACTATGTTCATCATCGCATGGAAATATTTATCTGACTGCTCTTTGACAGCTTCTATTAATTCAGGATGGCTGTACCCTATATTCAGTACGCCTACTCCCCCAACCCAATCGAGAAAAATATTACCATCCACATCTTCAAACATTGCGCCTTCTCCTCTGCTGATTACGCAGGGATAAACACAGTTTATGGCACTTGGGATAGCATCTCTTCTCCTGTCTATTATTGCTTTGGCCTTCGGGCCCGGCAAAGGTGTCTTTATTTTTGGCAAGGCATCTCTGAGCATAATTAGTATCTCCTTTTATATTAATTTTTGTTATATGGCTTTCCGGTATATCTTTTTAATTTCTTCCAAATTAAATACAACAGGATGATTAGCGATACCGGCTGCAGAAACTTTCAGGCAATTTTCCGCCATCCAATCCACATCTTCCTGAGTAATTCCTTGCTCGCCCAGGGTTGTTGCTAAATCGATATGATTAAGTAATTCTTTAATTTTCTGGACACAGTCCTTTTCATCCTTGCCTCCTAAAAGCTTGGAAATATCAGCAAATTTCTCAGGTGCTCCACTGATTGACGCTTCAAAAATTACCGGGGTAAGCGCTGCAAGTCCCCTGCCATGGACAATATTTTTTAAACCGCTGGCAGGATGTTCCATTCCATGCGGTGCTGTAATGCCCGCGGTATTAATAACCATTCCGCCGAGGGTACTGGCGAAACACAACTGCTCCCAACTGTCAAGATCTGACGGATCATCATACACCTTGCTAAGACTATGGGCACTTAGACGGATGCCTTCCAGAGCCTGCATTCTTGTCAGCGGTTGCGATATTGAGGACAAATAACCCTCCATACTGTGACAAAGTGCGTCAAAACCAACGCAAGCCAGCGTGGATTTTGGCAGGGTAGTCATGAGCAACGGGTCTATTATGGAACAGGCAGGCACAATAGCATTACAGCGCAAAGATTTTTTATCCATAGTTTCCGGATTTGTCATTACGGCAAAGCTGTTTCCTTCACTTCCGGTGCCACAAGTGGTAGGTATGGCAATCACAGGCAGCGCTTTATTACTGAATTTCCGGCCAAAAACAAAGTCATTGATATCACCGCCGTTTACTGCTTGAAAGGCGATACCCTTCGCAGCGTCGATACTGCTGCCTCCTCCAACGCCGATAATTACGTCGCAACCCTCCGAAGCTGCCAAGGCTGCGCCTTCATAGATTGTAGTCGTCAAAGGATTCGGGGTAACCTTATCAAATAAGCAAAAGGAAACACCGTTTTCTTGCAGAAGCACCTCAATCTTATGCAAAAGGCCAGAGCGTTTGGTGCTGCTGCCGCCGGTGACGAGCAGGGCACGTTTGCCCAGGGCGGCTGCCTTTTCACCTATGGTATCTGATTTTCCGTGACCGAACACGAGATTAACCGGCAAATAGTACTGAAATTCCAGCATAATTAATCCTCCATAGGTCGGGGAGAGAAGCTCAGCAGCTCTCCCCATGATATTTCATTTAGAGCGAGTCAATCTGTGCATCTGCTTCGGCAACTGCCTGCTCAAACCGTTCGGCAACGATGTCGAAGTCCTCGTAAGAAGTGGTCGCCGCAGGCTCGAAGCGGATGACCTTAGAGTTGTTGAGGGTGCCGGCCGTCATGACGCGCCGCGCGAACATGCCTTTAGCCACGATGTAGCCGATCTCCGATTTGGGGAACTCGACGCCGATCATCAGACCTAGGCCACGGATATCGCTGAGAACGCGTGGATACTTGACCTGGACCGCCCTAAGCTTACCGATCAGATAGTCCCCCTTTTCCTTGGCCTGCCGCGGAATATCATGTCTAAGCATGAAATCAATCGTGGCGATGGCTGCTGAGCAGGCGAGCGGATTGCCTCCAAACGTTGGAGAACCGAGTATCCAGGGATTATCCTGAAGCTCCTCAGTCCACAGGTGAGGACGGGCTATGATGCCTGTGATCGGCATGATACCTCCGCCAAACGCCTTACCGTAGGTCAAGATATCAGGGATTACACCTTCGGCCTCGCAACGAAACATGGTGCCTGTCCGGCCCATACCAGTCTGGATCTCATCGAAAATAAGACAGACGCCATATTCGTCGCAGATCTCGCGAACCTCTTTAAGATAACCTTTAGGGGGGATGATAATCCCAGCTTCGCCTTGGATCGGTTCGAGGATGACGGCGGCTACCTTCTCCCCGACAGTTGTTAGGTTTTTGATGGCTTTGCGGACATCCGCTGCCACGCCATATTCCACATGCTGCACCTGCTGCACGATGGGAAGATAGGGGATGCGATAGGTATCCTTGCCCCCCATAGAGAGCGCACCCATCGATTTGCCATGGAAACCTCCGACGGTAGAGATGTACCACCGACCACCCGTTGCGATACGAGCAAGTTTCAGCGCCATCTCAACCGCTTCGGCACCTCCATTTGTGAAAAAACAGTATTGCAGGTCGCCAGGGGTAATTTCGGCCACCGCTTTGGCTAGGTATCCACGCAACGGGTCGAGCAACTCTTGACTGTGCAACGCTTGACGATGAAGCTGCGCCTCAACCGCCTTTAAAATTTCTGGATTTCTGTGGCCGCACATATAGATGCCAAACCCACCCAGGCAATCAATAAATTTCTCACCGTAGACGTCATAAAAATAAGAATCATCATCCATCCACTCCACAAAGGCAGCGTTTGTCGAAATAGATTTCCGGTATTTTAGCCAACCTGGATTGATATACGTGTTGTAATTCTCAATCGCGTCTGCAACGATTCTTCCCTTATCTTCATCCTTGAGCTCTTTGCTCATAATGTAACCCAGTGCTCTATCGAGTTCTTTTAAGGCGTTTTCATTACTCATTCTAAAACCTCTTTTTAATTATTTTAAGGTGACTATTCAGATACTCAGGTACTCAACCACAGATTACACAGATTAACACAGATTTAAAAAATACATTTTTAGCTCTAAAATATA
>OMOF01000376.1:1821-2084 GCA_900290375.1 Candidatus Desulfosporosinus infrequens | reverse complement strand
CTTGCTTAAATCCATCTGGTTCTTTTGCAAGTAAGAAATTAGTTGGTTTTGCCCATTAGTTGTCAGAGCCCCATCTTGCGTCATGTTGCTGTCTACAAGGGTCAAGGCATGATTCATAGTAGACATCATCTGCAATGACTTGGCAACATAACTTCCCCCGACAATAACGGTCAGCAAGATTGGTAAGATAATCAGGAAACTAATATAGTTACTAAAACCATCCTCCTGTTTTTTCAGGTTTACCAGTAGAGAGTTATTATCCC
>OMOF01000376.1:0-1811 GCA_900290375.1 Candidatus Desulfosporosinus infrequens | reverse complement strand
GTTTACGCTTTCATCCCCGGAATTGAATTCTGGGGTTTTTCGCGCACGTTCCATAATTAAAATTCACCATCCTCTACCCTCTGTCGCTTATAGGAAAAAGGGGGCCGATTGGCCCACCTCTTTACGATGTTGGAACAGCATTGAGAATTCCTGACAAGAAATTGTTAAACCAAGTGCTTAATGCTCCTGGTGCAAAGGTATGAATTAACAACCCCGCTGCTAAAGCGATAACCAAAATGATTGCAATCGTCACCCATTGATCTAATCCCATCGTTTTTCTCTCCTTTTAATTAAGTTTTTGACTCCCTAAATACCTACCTTGACCTTACGACGTAGGGACGGCATTAAGAATGTTTGACAAGAACCCATTAAACCAAGTGCTCAAAGCTCCTGGTGCAACGGCATGAATTAACAATCCCGCCGCCAAAGCAATAACCAAAACAATCGCTATTGTAACCCACTGATCTAAACCCATCTTCTTTCTCTCCTTTAATTAGATTTTGACTCGATCGTAACTACCTTGACTCTACGAGGTGGGAACTTTACTGAGGACATTTGACAAGAACCCGTTAAACCAAGTACTCAACGCTCCTGGTGCAACGGCATGAATTAACAGCCCCGCTGCTAAAGCGATAACCAAAATGATCGCAATCGTCACCCATTGATCTAATCCCATCGTTCTTCTCTCCTTTTTCGTTTTTTTACATTTGACTTAGAGAACTTGAAATGATCTGCCAAAAATAAGGAATTAACCATAACGAGCAAGTCATAAAGCCAACGCCCGTTATGATTGTTAAGGGACCCGTTAAGCGTTTAGTAAAATACTTCACACGTTTGGCAGAACTTCGTTCGATTTTCGCCGCCATATCACCAAACGGATCGGGTTTTCCTTGGTTATCAAGGGGGACCCCTTCTCGGTGGTAGGTTTTGAGTTTCAAAAGCACGGCACTCATATCTCGGTCGCTCACCTTATCAGCTAACCGATCTAGGGCCTCTGGAAGAGGGACACCTGCTGCGATTTCCGTAACCAAGCTTGTCCACGCTACCGCCATAACTCCATGAAGAACAGGCAGGATTGCTGGTATGGCCTGTGAAACGGTATCACCGACAATCAATCGAATTTTCAGCAACGAGGCGAGATTGCCAACCTCACTAAGCATTTCTTCTCTCCAATTATGATGGGCCGAATAGTAACGCAAGAAATGGATAACGTAGGCAAGTCCTGCGCCTAGAAGAGCCCAAAAAACGCTTCTTCCAGCGAGTCCTAAGAGAGCGCTGAACGCTAAGATCATGAGTGCCCCTATTTGCAAATAGCTCCTAATCGGTACACCGATTCGGTCCAGCCGGGCCTGTAAGCCTGAGGACGATTTGAGTTCTAGCCACTTGATCACATTCTCTCGATACGATCGCCCACTCTGACCGAAGACTTCGGCTCGCCATGCAGTCTCTTTGGAAATGCCCAAGCGAATATAAGTGTATGCGGCAAAGGACAAGGCTGCCCAAATAGAATAATTCACACGTTTTCCTCCTTTCTCTACAACGTCACACGATAACGTGAATATCTGCGCAAACTGGAGAAGATAACCCATGTTCCAACTGCAGAAGCAATGAGCAACCATCCCATGTTCCTGGGGATCAGAGGCCAAACAGTCGGCAATATTAGCCTGTAAAAAGGAGGACCTGCTAGGGTTAGGCCAAGGAAAAGAACAAGAATTCCCATCCATACTGAAACCTCACCTCGCATATCTCCCTGAATATCTTCCTCTTCGTGGAATTTGTAGTCTAACACTTCAAAACTTTTGCTGCCATCG
>OMOF01000577.1 GCA_900290375.1 Candidatus Desulfosporosinus infrequens | reverse complement strand
AGTAGTGCTCAAGGTGAGTGTAGAAAGTGTGCTTGCGGTAGCTCTCGCTGTACCATTAATAGTCATCTGTGATGAACCAGATCCAAAGGCAGCATTTATAATAAATGTGGAAGCATCAACTGCTGTCGATGAAATTTGAACAGGAACTGTTATAATTCCATTAGAATCACTAGTCAATACATATTGACCAGTAGCGCTTGGTTGTTGTACAGTACCGACCGTAATACCGGCGATTGGAGCAGTGAACCATATGTTCACCGACTGTCCAGCGACTTTAGCGTTATTACCTGCTTTATCTAGAAGTTGGAATGTTACATTGGCAGTACTGCCAATATTGAATGTCTGGTTTTGATTTTCATTTGTGGCTAAACCAGCTGTAGCGACGGGGCCCGACGTGAAAGTATATGATGCCGTTTTAGAAGTAGATAAAGCATTATCAGTGATGGTGATAGTAGGATTAGCTGATCCTACTGCAGCATTCATCACTGCAAAGGTGTAAGTTCCCGTAGCAATATCGGTATAAGGAACTGTAAAGGTTGTAGCTGATCCAGTAGTGTTAAGGGGGGTCGTATTAAATGATTGATCAGAGGTATTATATTTATAATAATACAACGATCCTTGTGTGGTAGATAATATACTATTATCCACTATGGTAAGGCTATCCGGATTAGTGGGGATTACTGGGTTGCCATAAGCATCACTAAACTGAACTGTGTAAAGTGTATAACTTGTACCCACCGGCAGATTAGTCACATTTATATTGGTTGCTTGGGTTTGTGTCAAAACACCTTGACTATTATTAACTGTGAAGTTTGCGATGTTACCCGCTACAACCAGATTAATGTTAGCATTACCAGATGTTATGCCTGCAGCAGACGCCGTAACTGCGATAGTGCCGGTTTGTCCTTGAATCGGGTATACAGTTACACTTGTGTTACCAGATCCAGTTAGAGCAACTGGCAGCGTAGTTGTAGGCGTTCCTCCAGGATTGACTTGTGTGAAGGATCCAGGACCAGTGAGTGTAACTGTTACAGATGTGATACCAATGGTACTGATCTTCTGACCAGCCAAATCAAGCGCGTCTATAGTTAGTACGTCGCTGTTAGCTGCGTTGTTTGTTCCTAGACTAGCAGTTGCTGGTGTAACTTTTAAAGCATTAACCTGTTGAGCAAGATAGTTAACAGTTGTTGTACCGTAAGTTGGGTTCGTTGAGACACCTTGACCGTTGGTTGAGGTAAGCGCACTAACATAAATAGTATCACTTGCTGGGCTTACGCTACTCGGAGCCAGAAGATTAAAGGTACCAACACCGTTAGTAAAGTTTACGACTGATACCTGTTTTCCATTACTGTCAACTAAATGTGAGGTATTACCGTTGGTAATACTCAATGTCGCAGTACCATTAAAGCCATAAACTCTCGCACCATTTGCATCTACGACTGTAGCAGTAATTGCATCTGTTGTAATCAAGTTATCCACTAAAGTCGGGGTTGCAGCAGATAGCGTTACTCCAGCAGCTTGACCTGTAACTATGACAGTAGTAGTGAGATTTGTGCTGCCAATCGTCGCTTGAATTGTGTACAT
>OMOF01000333.1 GCA_900290375.1 Candidatus Desulfosporosinus infrequens | reverse complement strand
ATCCGCATATACAGGGAGTATCTTATTTGTATCCCATGATCTTCAGGAAATTTATCGCATGTGTCAGCAGATTACGATCTTAGAACAAGGTACACAAGTGGAGATTGGTTCGAAAACAGCTGTATTTGAACAACCGCGTACGAAAGCAGGAGCGAAGATTACTGGCTGTGCAAACATCACAGGCTGTAACCTTATGCTGAAGAATCAAATTCAAGTCAATGACTGGGGTTGTGTATTAGATATAGGACAAGCAGTAAGCAATAAAATAACAAGTGTGGGTATACGGGCAAACCACTTGCGATTTTGTGATCAGCAAGATCTCCCGAATTCTTTTGGCTATCAAATCAAAAGTATTAAGGAAATGCCTGATAAAATTATATTATTGCTTAAAATCACGGAACAGCAGATCGTATGGCTAAAAGTTGAAATTGACCGTCAATATTGGCAGAACTATTCTGAGCAATTGCCTCCTTATGTGCAATTACCAACAGAAAAATTACTGTTACTGGCGTAGAAAAATAGAATCAAACATCAAATAATGAGAAATGTAGATGAAATAGCCCATAAGGGGCTATTTTTTTGATTCTTTGTGGGATACTACCCCTATATATCATGAGTAAAGAGGTAGTATTATGTGGATAACAGAAAAATCACGTCGGATGCACATTATGCTGGTTGTGATTGCAGGAATCACGATTGGTCTGATTTTTCGCTTGGGATGGATGCAAATCATAAAAGGACCGCAGTATAAAAAAATAGCGGAAGATAATCGCATTCGCCAGATTACGGCAGAGGCACCACGGGGAAATATGTATGACCGAAATGGGGCACTTCTTGTGACCAATCGACCTAGCTTTGCTATTTCCATCATTCCTTCTGAATATACAAATGGTGTCAATGCAACTCCGATTCTAGGGGATATTTTGGGGATAAAACCAGAAGAAATTGAAAAAATGCTCAAAGAGGGTGAGGAGTTTCTGTATACTCCCATACGGGTGAAACGGGATGTGGATGAAGTCGCAATCGCTAAAATTCAAGAACGACAATATTATTTACCTGGTGTGATTGTGGAAGCAGTGCCTGTTCGGCATTATATCTATAAGGAAGTCGCTGCCCAGGTTCTGGGTTTTATCGGCAATATTAATGAAGACGAATATGAGAGTCGCAAACCCCAAGGCTATAGTCCCAATGATTTTATTGGCAAAGATGGTTTAGAGCGAGAATGGGAAAATCTATTGCGGGGAATTGATGGGGGATTGCAGGTCGAGATTAATGCTCTCGGGGAGGAGGTACATTGACAAGGTAATAAGCCAGCGATTGCCGGTAAGGGACTGGTGCTTACTCTCGATGCCAACTTACAAAAAATTGCCCAAGATGCCTTGCACGAACAAATTAAAATTAGCCGCACCATTGGCGAACCAGCCCAAGGGGGGAGTGCCGTTGTACTGGATGTGCATACGGGGGCAGTGTTAACGATGGTGAATGAACCATCTTTTGATCCGAAT
>OMOF01000112.1 GCA_900290375.1 Candidatus Desulfosporosinus infrequens | reverse complement strand
TTTGGATTTATTAAAGTTTGGTTCTCGATTAACGGCCGCAACGGTATGTGAAGTTGTTGAACCTATTTTTAGAGAACCGTATAACAAAAATGGGGAAACGATAACTTACCGCCAGGAAGAGCGTTATGAAAGAGTAATTCAACCCATCAGATTGGGTTCGGCCAACAAGACGATATATAGAGAAAATGGAGTGTATTTAATTGTCGGAGGAGCAGGCGGTATCGGTTTGGAATTAAGCCGCTACCTAGCCAAAAATGTCCATGCTAGGCTGATATTGATAGGCCGCAGTGAATTGGACAATGATAAAAAGGATACGTTTAAGCAAATTGAAGCTTTGGGAGGGGTTGTACTATATCTTCAAGCGGATGTAACGGATACTGAAAGTATGGTTAAAGCTATAAAAGCGGCTAAAGCCCGTTTCGGAGAGATCAATGGTGTGTTTCATTCTGCAATTGTTTCAATGGATAAGACAATACGTAATATGGACGAAGAGACTCTTCGTGCTTCCTTGGGGCCGAAAGTGGTTGGCAGTACAGTACTATACTCGGTTCTTCAAAACGAGTATCTAGATTTTATGGCATTTTTCTCTTCAACGTCAGCCATAGTTGGGATGCCGGGTCAAAGCAACTACGTAAGCGGGCTCAATTATAAAGATGCATTCGCCAAATACATCGGTAAAAAGCAATCTTATCCTATTAAGATCATTAACTGGGGATTCTGGGATATTGGTGCAGGAGCTTCCGATGAATACGGCCGACGTATGGCTTCCCAAGGAATATTCGCAATTAGTTCCGACGAAGGGATGGAAGCTATTGAAAGAATTTTAGGCAATCGTGAGGATCAGGTTATAGTATTAAAAGCTGACAAAGGTGTCTTGGAAAAATTAGGGGTTTCATCAAAAGAGGAAATTGACAACGCGCTGGACGTCGTTTTTAGAGATAATCGTCGTGATTTTTCTATTAAGAGAGAAGACCGTAGGGCAAAATCAGGTGTAGCAGGAGATAATGCGGAGGAACTGATTAGTGATTATCTGAAGAGTATCATCGCCGAAATTCTTAAATTAGATAAACTAAAAATTGATCATCAAACTTCTCTTGAAGAGTATGGGGTAGATTCGTTGGTGGGTTTGGAATTACATGCCAACTTTGAAAAAAGTTTTGGAGAATTACCCCCCGCGTTACTGTTGGAAAATACCACTGTTGATGCTTTAACAAACTATTTTCAAAAAAATCATCAAAATCAGTTAGATATGATCTTAGATAAAACCAAAGATAAGGTGGATACGGTTGACCTATTTGATAACAACCCTCACCAAAAGCAAGATATTAACCAAACTTTTCACATCGCGGAACCTAATACGAAACAGGAAAAGAACAATTTCGATTTTCCGATTGACCTGAACAGTTTTTTAGTCGAAACAGATTCTAAAGCTAAGATTGAGGTATTATTGGAAGGATCTGGGCCACCTTTGTTGCTAATACCAGGATTTGCAGTTACTACTTCACTTATGGTATATCAGATTCGGGATTGGTCTTCCAATTATCGGGTAATTGCCATAAATCTTCCTGGTCATGGACGTAGTGAGGGTATAGAAGACTTAACGCTTGTGGGCATCAGTGCTATGATAATGAATTTGATTGATAAACTTGGTATAGATCAACCAATACATGTTGTAGGCGGTTCGTTTGGTGGAATGATTGCCCAACATATTGCCAAAGAATATCCTGAACGGGTAGCTTCTCTATCCTTATTGTCAAGTTTTTCAATCTCGAAGTTTGAAAGCGTAGCGCAATTATTTTCTTTTGCTGAGGCTGCGAGGAAAGACTTTGAAATCGTAAGAACAAACGCGAAATCAAAAGATATTAAGGATAATCTTGATTATTATCTGAATGTTTTTTTGAACAGCCAGGCAACTAATCAATGGGTAATGGTCAAATATCTTGACTATATGAAGCTGGGAATATCCACCCTAGAGTTGTTGCCCGAAATTAAAGCGCCAACCTTGGTGGTGGTTGGCGCAGTTGATACGGTTGTTGATCCTGAACAATCGAGAGTAATCCATTCGAAAATCTTACATTCTCAATACGTTGAAATACCAGATGGCGGCCATTTTATGAATTTGACACATCATCAAACTGTTAATGAATTAGTCAGTGATTTTTTAAAAAATGTAAGAGTAGGCAAATGAAACATAACGAATTTGTTACTTTCAGAAGCTCATAAATCCGAACGAAATGACTAGAAAGGAAATAGGAGCCATGACGCAAACTGTTGTTGACTTACATGAAGTCGATCAAGGTATTATTCAAATAACAATGCAAGATCGGATTCATAAAAACACATTTTCTGACGAATTGATGCAAGGTCTGATCCAGTCATTTGCATCAATCCAAGCCAATTCACAGTATAAGGTTGTTATTCTCACCGGATATGATAGTTATTTTGCTTCCGGTGGAATGAAAGAGACATTATTGGCAATTAATGAAGGCAAGACCCAATTTTCTGAAGTGAATATTTATAGTCTAGCTTTGGATTGTAAGATTCCGGTTATTGCGGCAATGCAAGGGCATGGGATCGGAGGCGGTTTCGTAATGGGATTATTCGCTGATTTTGTGATCTTGGGCCGGGAAAGCGTTTATACGACGAACTTTATGAAATATGGATTTACGCCGGGAATGGGCGCAACTTATATTGTACCGAAGAAATTAGGAATAAGTTTAGCGGAAGAATTACTGATCAATGCTGCTAATCATCGTGGAGCGGAACTCGAGAGACGGGGAATTCCCTTTCCAGTTTTGCCAAGGGCAGAGGTTTTGGACTATGCTCATCAATTGGCACGGCAAATTGCCGAAAAACCGAGAGTTTCTCTAATTACATTAAAAGATCATTTGGTAGCACCTCTTCGTGAACAACTTCCCAAGGTTATCGAACAAGAACTTGTAATGCATCATAAGACATTTCATCAACCTGAAGTAAAGGAGAAGATTATGACATTGTTTGGAAAATAATAAATTCCGCATCTTGAGTGGCAGTGTGCAATGATCGAAGAGGGGTTGCTCAGGGTAGCTACTAAATCGGATTCCGGTTAGTTTTATTGAAACTTATGGCACGGGGACGATAATTTGAGATCCAAACGAGCTAAAAGCCTTGAGCAATGTAGTACATTACCGGAGGAGAGATGATACAGAATGCTAAAACTAAAAATCAAAGGAGCTATAGCAGTTGGGATAATTGCACTTATGGGCTTTAATCTTACGGGATGTGGGGCTAAAGCAGTCGTTACGACGCAGCAGCAGTTGACAGTGAAGACAGTCAAGGTGTCCTTAGCAGATCTTCCGTCCGGCGAAGGTTATTTAGGCAGCATTACTTCTTACGTACAGTCTATCGTGGCGTCTCCCCTTTCCGGTATCCTAACCTCTGTCAACGTGAGAGTAGGGGATAAGATTCAGTCCGGACAAAGTTTGGCCAGCCTCAACACGGACTTGCTCCAGGCCCAGAAAAATCAAGCTGCGGCTAATGCTAGGATAGCGGTGAGCCAGCAGGGTGCTACTTCAGAGAGTACCAATAACTCATTAAGTCAAGCTCAAGCTGCACTTGAATCGGCGGAGACCAATCTGGCTAATGCTCAGACAGGAGCAATATCTTCGGTCGATGCCAATCAGACTGCTTTAGCAACGCAGGAAAGTCAGGTCACGAGTGCTGTAGCCTCGGCTCAGAAAGCTTTGGTGACAGCACAGGCTCAGTTACAAAATGCCACGGTTAACTCTCAAAATGACATAACCCAGAAACAAAGTGCACTAACCTCCGCTCAAGCGAATCTAACGGCAGCTCAGCAACAGCAGGCAGCTGCGATAGCCTCTGATCAGGACAATGCCTCGAAAGCCCAAGAGGCCTTAGATACAGCAAAAACGCAGCTTGAGATAGCGAAGCAAAGCAGTTATTCCTCAAGCGCCCCGGCTTTATTACAAGCACAAAGTTCCTATGACCAAGCCTCCATTGCCTACCAAGGGGTCCTAAGTAAGTTAAAAATAGATCAGGCAAGTGGTGCTGTCGCGACTGCGCAAGCAGCTTATGACGCAGCTCAGAGTGCGTTGCAAGCTAGTCAAAGTTCTCAAACTGTGGTTACTGCCCAAGCACAGGTTGCTCAGGCCCAGCAAGCCTTGGACGCGGCACGGACAAATCAGACTAGTGTGTCTAATCAAGCGCAGTCCAGTTTAAGTGCAACTCAGACCACTGGAACTAACGGCGTAGCTGCTGCTAAAGCAGCTTTGCAGCAAGCTCAAGTTAATTATGAAAGCTTGCTTAACAATCCAGAATTGAAAGTTAATGATGCCCAAATGCAGGCGGCTCAAGCAGGAGTCCAGGTGATTGATGCCCAGATCAATCAAAGCCAAATCAACTCCCCTCTTGGAGGCTATGTTGTAGCAGTTAATGCACAGCCAGGGCAAGCGGTAGGACCTCAAGGTGGGTTCATTACGATAGCGTCCATGGATCCTTTAATAGCTAGCGTGGATATTCCCGAGACGAGCATAAGCAGCGTTAAATTGGGTATGCCGATGGAAGTCTCTGTACCAGCTGTTACAGAAATTTATCAAGGTGTCGTGAGCGCGATACATCCGCAACCAGACGAGACTAACAAAAAATATTCGATAGAAATTACCCTTCCGAAGGGGCAGGCAACCCTTCTGCCGAGCATGAGAGTAGAAGCGCATGCTGTCGCCCAGGGAAAGCAAGGAATTGTTATACCCTCAGACAGTGTGTTAACAATGCAGAGTGGGGCCCTGTCCGTCTTTGTGCTCAAAGATGGAATTGCTCATTCAGTCACTGTTAAGGTTGGGACTATGACTGACTCCGTCTATGAGATCACCAGCGGCTTGAGTGTAGGTGATCAACTCATCGTCAAAGGACAGAATTTGGTGTCCGAAGGAGATCAGGTCAAAGTAGTTAACTAATGTTGAGTAGCGAAGTGCATTTTTATGAAAGGACAGACGGTAAGGTCGAAATGCAAGTAAATGTAAAGGTGGATAGAAAAATTGAAGATTACAGATGGTTCAATTACAAGGCCGGTTACGATAACCATGATCATGCTGGCAGTCGTTTTGATCGGAGTTATTTCCATGGTGAGCCTTCCTTTAGATCTCTACCCTAGACTCGACCTACCTATAGCCTCTGTCGTCACCACGCTACCTGGGGCATCACCGTCGGAGGTTGAGCAGCAGGTGACAAAGCCCATTGAGGATGCGCTCCAAACCTTATCAGGGGTTTCGGAGATTGATTCTACCTCACTGCAAAATGCCAGCCAGATCGTGGTGCAATTTAACTTTGGCGTTGATTTATCTCAGCAGATTGAAAGTATGCGGGGAATTATTAACGGAATGTCTAATCAGCTCCCGACAGATGCTACTAGTCCACTCGTGCAGCAGTACGACCCAGATAGTCTGCCGATTATGACCGTCACTCTGTCTGGCGGGAATAAATCTATCTCAGACCTGTCAGATTTGGCCCAAAACATTGTTAAACCAGCCTTACAGCATGTCACTGGAGTAGGTACGGTGAATATGATAGGCAATCTAACCAGGCAGATCAATGTGGAAGTTGATCCCTCTAAATTGACGTACTACGGCTTGTCCATTCAGCAGATTGTTCAAGCGATTGGAGCGGATAATTCCAGCGCTGATGTAGGACAAGTAAAGAGAGCGAGTCAGTTGATTTCACTCACAGTCAAAGGACAGTTCTCGTCAGTCAATGATTTATTGAACGTGCCTATTTTGATAGGACAAAAGTCGATTATTGTGGGAGATGTGGCTAAAATTGTGGACGGGAATAAAGATGTTAATCTTGTCGCCACGTTAGATTCCCAGCCAGCCGTTGGTTTTAGTATTATCCAGACGAGCGATGGAAACACGGTCACGGTTTCTGATGCTGTTCGCAAAGAATTGCAGCGCTTGACTAAACAACTTCCGGCAGGTGTCCACCTAACTTTAGTCAGCGATTCTGCTCAGACCATTCGGGAGACGATTAGTTTAGTGGCGGAACACACGTTGATGGGATTTCTCCTCGGAATCTTAATTATGCTCTGTATCTTGCGCAGTTTAAGGACGACGGTGGTCATTGCGGTCGCAATCCCTATTTCAGTGCTAGCTACCTTCATACTTATGTATCTGGATAAACTTTCGATAAATCTGATTACTTTGGGGAGTTTAGCGATAGCCTTAGGATCTCTAGTAGATTTCTCAGTCGTTGTTTTAGAGAGCATTTTTCGAGCAAGGCAAAGTGGTTTGGATCCGAAAGAAGCTGCCGCCCTCGGTACAACAGAAGTAGGGACAGCCGTCTTTGTGGCTGCTTTGGCCCAGATTTGCGTGTTTGGTCCCTCTCTGCTCACCGGTGGGATCGCAGGACAAATCTTTGGGCCTATGGCCGTGACCGTTACCTTTTCGCACATTATAGCTTTGTTGGTTGCCTTAACCTTAACCCCGATGCTCGCCTCTAAATTGCTGACAGGTGCGAAATTTACTAAGGAAGAAACTATTCCGGGTGTGAATGCCCCTTTCCGCTTTTGGGCTCCATTTGATTGGTTTGGTAAAGGGATGTATAAACTGACGCAAAGCTATACGACGGTTCTTAAATGGGGGCTCAAGCATCGAAAAACAGTTGTAGTTGTCACTCTAGTCATGTTTTTAGCAGTTTTGCCCCTCACACCTCTGCTAGGGACAGAGCTAGTAAGTGCCGTCAATACAAATCAAATTAATATATCGGTCACCTTACCTAATGGTACTGACCTTACTGAGACGACCCAAACTGTTCAAATGATGGAGCAACGCATTAAAGCGCATCAGGGAGAAGCCACTTCGATCTTTACCCAGATCGGGGGAGCACCTAATGGCGGCCTAGGACAGAGTTCCTCCAACAATTTGGCGAGCATAATAGTGACAATTAATAATCAGGGGAATAAATCAATTGCGCAAATCGCTCAGAATATGCAAAGTTATATGCAGGATATACCGGGCACCAAAATCATTGCCACTGCAGCCAGTGCTATCGTTGGAACCACTAGTGGGCAAGTGCAGGTTCTTGTGCAGGGGCCGGATTTGAATACCTTAACCTTACTCAGTAATGAAGTGGCGAACATCATGACCTCGATTCCTCAGCTGAAATACGTGGATAACCAGATAGGGACAGGTCAGCCCAGTTACCAGCTAAATATTAGTCATAGCGCCTTAGCTCAATATAACCTGACGGAACAGCAGGTCATTGCTTCCTTACGCACGGCCTTTCAGGGAACAACCGCTTCAACCTTTTACCAAGGGGATAACCAATACGATATTGTCGTGATGTTTCCGCAAGACTATTCACGCGATGTTACGAAGCTCCTGCAAACGAATGTCTCCAATGCTTCAGGTAACTTGATTCCTCTTGCGGAACTGGCCAGTCTTAATTTGGCACAGGAGCCAAGTTCGGTTTTGCACGTAGATGGCACACGAACTGTTCATGTCCAAGCCGTTGTCGCTGACATCTCAACTGGGCAGGCGCAAACCCTTGTTCAGCAGAAAATTAATGCTCTGCGGATACCCGCAGGTTATACTATAGTTTTTGGACAAGGGGCTAAATTTATGAACGATGCTTTTTCCTCCTTGGATATGGGGATTCTGGTTTCTATTATTCTGGTTTACATGGTCATGGCGAGTTTGTTTGAATCCTTGTTAACCCCCTTCGTCATCATGTTTTCCCTGCCGCCGACGTTTGTCGGAGGAATTCTCGGTCTGTTCCTGATGCATAAAACAATTAACATGAATTCACTCATGGGAATTATTATGTTGATTGGTTTGGTCACGAATAATGCTATTGTGCTTGTCGACTATACTAACCAGCTTAAAAAGCAAGGAATGACCCTAAATGAGGCTCTAATCCAGGCTGGAGCGATTCGTCTGCGTCCGATTCTCTTAACCACGGTTACGAATGTTTTAGCAATGCTACCCTTGTTGGTTATTGGAGGCAGGGGTTCGGAAGGGGTGTCGTCTATGGCAGCCGTTATCACCTTTGGGCTCACCTTATCCACGTTGGTAACGCTCGTGCTGGTGCCAGTTATGTATGTTAATCTGGACACTTTCTTGGGGAATCGAAAATTAAAGAAACAGAGTGCTAAAACAGGAGAGGAGAGCCTTTCAGTTTAGAGTGTCTGTGGTCAGGCCTGGTCAGGTACCTGCTAAAGAGACAAATGCAAATAATGTGATGATTAGCGAAATGGGGTGTTAACTATGTTCAAAGATATATTCAGAAAACCAAAGTACGTCACGATTCAATCCGCTCCAGTGCAGAAACGTAGTCCGACGGATGAATCTACTTTGGATCCAATGATTAGCAAAAAAGCACTTCCCAATGGTCTTTGGGTCAAATGTCCTAAGTGTGGGGAAGTTCTCTTCAACAAAGTTCTCGAGAAAAACGCACGTGTTTGTACAAAGTGTGAGCATCATTTTCGAATTTCTGCTAGGGGACGCCTGGCATTATTGGTTGATGAAAACAGTTTTCAAGAATGGGATACTGAAATACTTTCCCTAGACCCATTAGTATTCCCCAGTTATGAAGGAAAGCTCATGGAGGCAAAGGAGAAGTCAGGGTTATCGGAAGCTGTGCTTACGGGTTATGCTCATATTTGTGGGATCCCATGTGTGATCGCTTTCAATGAAGCGGATTTTATGATGGGTAGCATGGGTTCCGTCGTGGGGGAAAAAATTGCTCGTGCAATAGAGCGGGCGATTGACCAGAGTTTGCCAGTGGTCATATTTTCGAATTCCGGGGGGGCACGGATGCAAGAAGGTATTCTTTCACTTTACCAGATGGCAAAGACAAGTGCTGCTTTGGGAAGATTAGCTGAAAACAACTTGCTGTTTATTTCGGTACTTACGGATCCCACGTTCGGAGGAGTTACAGCCAGCTATGCTTCACTCGGGGACATTTTAATTGCCGAACCAAATGCCTTAATCGGATTTACCGGGCCACGAGTGATCAAGCAGACGATGAAGCAAGAACTACCGGTAGGTGCCCAAACTGCAGAGTTTAACCAAATGCATGGCTTAATTGATTTGATTGTGGGACGTGTTGAGATGCGATCTGTCTTAGCACGGTTGTTGCGGTACCATCAGGAAGGGGCTCAGTATGGTGCAACTATTTGATTTTGAAAAACCTATCGAAGAACTCATTCGAAAAATTACGGAACTTCAGAAATTTTCTGCTGACAAGAAAATTGACCTTTCTCAGGAAATTGCCATCCTTGAAAAGAGAACGGCCCTTTTGAAGATGGAGATTTACGGAAGCCTCGAGCCATGGCAGAAAGTTCAGATAGCTAGGCATCAGGAACGGCCAAATTTCTATGACTATATTCCGTTATTGTTTGAAGATTTCATAGAACTTAAAGGAGATCGGCATTTTGCAGATGACCGCTCGATCGTGGGTGGGATTGCACTCTTCAACGAAACTCCCGTGACGGTTGTCGCCCACGTTAAGGGGAAAGACACGAAGGAGAATATCAGTCGTAATTTTGGTATGCCCCATCCAGAAGGGTATCGTAAAGCGCTGCGTCTGATGGATCAGGCCGAAAAGTTCGGACGCCCGATTATGACATTCATAGATACTCCTGGAGCCGCCTGTGACTTAGCAGCTGAGGAACGAGGACAAGGTGAGGCCATTGCCAGGTGCTTAATGGCGATGTCAGGTTATCACGTTCCAGTACTCAATATAATTATCGGAGAGGGCGGAAGTGGAGGAGCACTTGCTTTAGGGGTGGGGAACGTAGTCTTAATGTTTGAGAATTCTTTTTATTCGGTCATAGCCCCAGAAAGTTGCGCCTCTATTCTTTGGAAAGATACTACCAAGGCTAAGGAAGCGGCTACTGCTTTGAAATTAACAGCCCAAGATTTGCAAAGACTTGGGATCGTGGACGAAATAGTTCGCGAGCCTCTGGGGGGAGCCCATAAGAATCTAAGACAAGCCGCTGATGAGTTGTCACAGGTTATTGCAAAGTATCTCGCTTGTTTGTGTCAGGAGACTCGGGAAGTTTTGCGGGAAAAACGATACCAGAAATTGAGGGCGATAGGTGTCTATCAACAAATTATTGAAAAGTCCTTAGGAATTTCCGGTGATTTGTAATTGATCGGAGGCATAAGAGCGGCGGTGTAAAGTTTTTCCCACAGCAGTATTGTCTAAGGAGGATTCAACCATGAATTTGAAAGAAATTGAAGAATTGATCAAGATTATAGATGAAACCGAAATTAGTGAATTAAATCTCGAAAGTGATGGAGTTAAAGTGGTCATTCGCAAAGGCCCGAGTGTGTTTGCAGGGGTTCCTGTTATGGCTTCTACGCATCCGCAACCAGTGGTTGCCCAGGCTGGTGCTCAACCTACGCTTCAACCGGCACCCATAGCCGAGGCACCTTTGGCTACAACAAAAGCACTGGAACCGGTACTTTTGGAGAATACGGAAACGATTACTTCCCCGATGGTTGGAACGTTTTACCAATCCCCAGCTCCTGATGCACCTCCTTATGTAGAACTAGGGCAGCTGGTTAAAGTAGGACAGCCGGTGTGTATTCTGGAGGCCATGAAACTGATGAATGAGATTGAGTCTGAAGTAGAGGGCAAAATTGTCCAAATTATGGTAGAAAATGGGCAACCCGTTGAATTCGGTCAACCGTTGTTCATCATTCAAAAATAAGGAGAAAATAGTATGTTTAAGAAAATCCTGATCGCGAATCGTGGAGAAATCGCTTTACG
>OMOF01000067.1 GCA_900290375.1 Candidatus Desulfosporosinus infrequens | reverse complement strand
TATATTTTAGAGCTAAAAATGTATTTTTTAAATCTGTGTTAATCTGTGTAATCTGTGGTTGAGCACCTGAGTCTAAAGGAGTTAATGTTCTTTAAATTGCTTCTAAGCATATAGAGGCTGTAACAAAACTTTTTCTAGTTTGTTACAGCCTCTTTTCATTTTCAAGTCTTAGCGCACTACCTTGATCAAGTCTCGAGATTCGTCTCTCCCCTTTCTTCCTTACTTAAAAAATCTGTGACGACGTCCCCCAGCCCGGTCGGAGTAAACAGCTTATTTAATAATAAGGTAAAGGCTCCGATGGCAATCGCGTTCTCACCCAATTCCGAGATGGCAATCGTGACTTCTTTCGCTGGCTTAGTTAAGGCCCGCCTTTCGAGCGTTTTAAGGAGAGGTTGCAAAACAAACTGTTCGGCCCTCGAAACTCCGCCGCTTAAAATAATAAGAGCGGGATTTAGGGTGTTAATGAGATTGGCCAGGCCAATCCCAAGATATCGCCCAGTGTCTGATAAAACCTCTATAGCCACTTGATCATTACGCTGAGCGGCCCGACAGAGCATTTCTCCGTCTATTTTATCTAGATCTCCCGCTACCCATTCTTCTATGATAGACTCTTTCCCATAACGAATGGCCTGTTGAGCCCTGCGAGCAAGCGCGGCACCTCCGACCATCGTTTCTAGGCAACCGTAATTTCCACAACTACACCTTGGTCCATTACTGTCAATCGTTGTATGCCCAATTTCACCAGCTGTAAAAGATGAGCCGCGATATAACTTATTATCAATTATAATACCTGCTCCAACCCCTGTACCGACATGGACGCAAATGAAATTAGGAATTCCAACACCTTTACCAAACCAGCTCTCAGCTATGGCTTGGGCACGAACATCATTTTCTACTTCTACGGGCAACTTAAACCTTTTTTCCAGAGCCCATTTGATGGGTACATGACGCAAATTAAGATGAGGGGCGAACAAAGAGAGCCCTAGCTCGGGATCGACGAGACCGTGCATACCTACGCCGATTCCTAGAAAGGGTTCCTGGTTAGGATGAGTGCTTTGCATGACCTTCTCCACGGCTGTTTCCAAGGCCAACAAAAATTGCTCGCTCGTCTGATTATCTTCATACTTCATTTCTACCTGCCTCACAACTTTACCATCGAGGTTCGCTGTTACGGCCTTTACTCTTTTTGCTCCGGCATACACCCCGATAACGTAGAATGCTGACGAGTTAATGAGCAGTAAAATTGGTTTTCTCCCGCCCGTTGATTCGCCTAAAGTGCTTTCCACGACAAGCCGGGACTCAATCAATTCGCCCACCAAATTGGTCACCGTGGGAGGAGTCAACTTTGTCAACTTGGCAATTTCTGCTCGAGAAATCGGACCAGACTGCCTTATAACATTGAGAATCGTGGATTTATTCAGAGATTTCATTCCCTGGAAGCTTCCCACAGGAATCAATTCACTCACAGTTTCACCTCCTCTTGTTCCCAAACAAAGATTTTCTAATTATCGTATGAGAATATCTGGTCGGAAATAAATAGCCCCCTTTTTTTCGATCTGGAGATACTCCCATTCCCCAGTATGCGTGAGAAATTCCGGACCCTGTTCTGTGACTAAGAGGGTATCCTCAGATTTTAATCCCTTGAGGGATGGGTTCCAGGCAAAAGCCTGATGGCATTGCACGACACCAGCACTGTCCAAGTTCGCTAAAAACTCCCGCGAAGCATACCCAGTGGGCCCGCCTTGATGAAGATACCTCCAATCCTCTGCATAACCCCAGTGACGATAAGCCTCTATCCCCTGACGAAAAACTGCCTTAATTGGCACGCCTGGGCGAGTAGCTAAATTGAAGGCCAAATCGATCTCTGCCAATTTACGCTTGTTTTCCCGAAGTTCTTCGGGTAGCGCCCCAAAATGCACAAAACGAGTCGCATTGGCCACCAAACCCCATTTTTCTCCACATAGAACTAACATCGCATAGCGTTCCAACTTCTTCTCTGTAGGAATGGGATGACGATACTGATAAATCCGGCGATCCGTTGCCACTAAAAGCACTTGGACCTGAATACCTAAACCTGTGACCTTCGCAGCTAGCAGCGCTTGAATCTCAAATTCGGTCATGCCCGGTTTAATGCTGCGACAGGTCGACTCCAAGGCCTGAGCAACTCTTCGGGATAGCCAATGGTAATGTTCAATTTCGCTCTCGTTTAACACGTATGTTAGTTCGGCTAATTGTTTGCTCAAATCGATTCCTACCGTATTCGGAATAGTTTGCGGGCAGACATCCATCCCTATCGTCTTCCCTTGACATAATGAGCTGATAACTCCATCATGACCCTCATACCACTCCGGAGTTATCCACTCACACTCCAGATCCGTCAATTCTTCCTCTTGTATCCTGGCAAACTCCATCTTCGTTGTAACACAATAGACTAGATCTTTCAAGATTAGCAGATCTGCGACTCCAAGTTCTGAGTTGGTGACAATATAGTTCGTTTTCCCATTCGTTAACCAGGAAAAACTTCGCCGTTTGCGCAGGAGCACACCGTCCAAAGCCCTCTCTGACATAAGATTCCTAAGCTTGGCTATCTTCTCTTCAACGATCGTCATTTTGCAAACCCCTCTTCTACCTCCCCTTAAGTTCACGGGCTCCATCCCCACTATCACACAGATAAAATGTCGGGGTCAGCCCGGTCTTACCCCTATATCCCAAAGTTACCTGAGTTTCAAAAGTGCTGACAGCCTCTCTATGCACCAAACTCACGGTACACCCGCCAAAGCCAGCTCCCGTCATTCTCGTACCCAGACATCCCTCGACCTGACGTGCCTCTTCAAATAGTGTGTCTAGTTCCGGACCTGTTACTTCAAAGAGATCCCGCAGAGACTCGTGAGATTGGATCATATGTTGACCAAAATCCTGGATATCTCCGGTTTCTAAAGCGATAGTTGAGGCTAGCGTCCGGTTGTTTTCATGGATCACATGGTCTAAACGTTTATAGACCTCTGGCGGGGTTATATACCTCTGTACTTCTTGCCATTGCTCAAGTGAGACATTACCCAAACTTACAACCCCAGGCAGGTGTTTCCGGAGGATATTGACCCCTTCCTCGCACTCTTGCCTTCTTTGATTATACTTTGACTCTGTTAAACTTCGCTGTTTATTAGAGTTAGTGATGATCAATTGATAGTCTCCCAAGGCCAGCGGGACATAGCGATAAACCAAGGTGTCACATTTCAAGAGCACTGCGTGTCCCGCCCGTCCCATTCCTGAGGCAAACTGATCCATAATCCCGCAATTAACCCCGACAAATTGATTTTCGGCACGTTGGGCTAGTTGTGTCAGTTCAACTAAGGTGTATCCGAGTGCTTCGACCTGATTTAGCGCTGTTGCCGTTACCATTTCTATCGAAGCGGAAGAGGATAACCCAGCCCCTTTGGGGATATTCCCATCAAACAGAATATCGTAACCAGATAAGCGCACACCCAAGCGCATAAATTCATTGAAGACGCCTTTGGGATAATTTGCCCATCCGTCAGCCTGCTGATATACAACCTTATCCGCGTCGCCTTCTACCATCCCTGCAAAACTTGTTGAAGCAAGACGGAACTTCCTATCCTGACGCGGGTGAACGACCGCCCAGGTTCCATACGTTAACGCCGCGGGCAACACGTACCCTCCCGTAAAATCCGTGTGTTCTCCAATTAAATTGACTCGACCCGGGGCAAAGAAGATTCGCAGTTCCTCTCCTCTCTCTCCATAGCCAAAGACTTTGGCGAAGGTCTGTCTCAGTGTGATCAGTCCAGACATTCATTGGTCCGCCCTTCTTTGTTGAGATAATCCTGAAACGCCTTGCGCAAATATGCGGAGGTCTCTTCCACCGCCTGCGGGTTAGCAGGCGCCCAAGCACCCATTTCAGAGGAAGCATAGTATTTTAGTTTTCCTTCATCTCTCAAGGGGGGATAAAATTCAATATGAAAGTGATAATAATCCTTCGCAGCCTGCCCATGAACTGGGCGTTGATGAATGACCATCATATAGGGAAACAACCGATTAAATAACGTATCCATAGCACCTGTCATAAATTTTAACATAAGTGCCAAACTTCGTTTTTCCTCCCGAGTGAAATCACTTAAAGCCGTCTTATGGTTTTTACTAACGATAAATAACCCATATGGGTAATCCGTAAAGAACGGTATATACGCTAAAAAATGCTCATTTTCATGAATTACACGCTTCCGAAAATCTAACTCAGCTTGATTCATATCACATATCAAACACGAACCATGTGAGACATAGTGCGCTTGGCAATTCTCAAGTTCCGTGCGAATTTTCAGAGGAATCCAAGAATAAGCATAGATCTGACCATGAGGGTGGGGCATCGTCACACCACACTCCGCCCCTCGATTCTCGAAGATCATAATATACTCATGGCTTGGCTCCTGACTTAGGGCCACAAACCGTTCTGTCCACAAATCAATTAATTTCTCCAGATGCTGCACAGAAAGTTCTGGAAGTGTCGTGGTATGATCAGGGGAATAGAGGATTACCTCGCATTTTCCATAAGCTCTCTCAGTTTTATACAAGGAAGACCCTACAGCATCCGCCTCAGGTGGATCCACCATTAGGGCAGGAAAATCGTTGTCGTATTTAAGAACATCGTAATGTTCGGGAACCTTACCCGAACCCGGACAAAAAGGACATCCCTCCATAGGCATATTCGGACGATTTTGCCTATGGGTAGCCACCATCGTCCAATCTCCTAGCAACGGGTTATAACGCAATTCAGTCATGCAGTTCTCTCCTCTAAACAACTTCTCAATGAGTTTAATCTAAGCTTATTTAATCTTCTCTATCCCATTATAACCTATTAAATTAAATTAATTAAGTAACTTCCTTATTTTCTTGTTAGCAATTCTAGTAGGTCCTTAATGATTTACATCCTAAAATCCCGCATTTTTTTATACCTACAAGGAAAAACGCTGTAAATACGCCTTGGGGAATTCTGAACGGGGAACCACAGATTACACAGATTAAGAACGATTAGATAGAAACGCACAGACAAAGGATAAATTACAAAGGCAAAGAACTGAATTGTATATACTAGCGGACTATAGTTGTTATAACGAGGTTCTTGTTGAGCTAAAGTCTGTTTCGAAGATGGGAGTCAATGAAGAGACACAAATTTTAAATTATCTGAAAGCCACAGGGTTAAAACGAGGCCTTTTAATCAACTTTGGCGATCATCAATTGAGTTACAAGCGATTTGTAGTTTAGAGCCAAAATGTATTTATTCTGTGTTAATCTGTGTAATCTGTGGTTGATTAACTGAGTACATGAATAGTCAAAAAATAATGATTCGCAATTCAATTTGTAGGTATAATCTTTCACGTGAATCAAGGTTACATGTCTCTATGAGTATTTCCCAAGTTACTCACATACTGATACACTTCAGTTACCTGTTGGACTGGTAGTTCACCTCCCAAGATCCCAGCACTACTGCCAAAGATATAGCCACTTCCACCTGAAGCCGCAGCTAATAATTCCGAAGCTTTTTCCGTCCTGTTTTCCTCGCTAAACCACCCCAGATCATAGCCACCCATCAAACAAAGGATATTTTCCGTCGCCACTCTGACGTTAGCGATATCAGTAAGCGAAGAAAAATCCAGAGAATGCAACCCATCTACTCCAGAATTTATAATATCGCTTAATACCAACGATAAATCCCCATCAGCATGAAAGAAAATTGGTGCTGTTGGGGCCCGCAACACCTCAACCAGCTCCGTAAGGTTGGGAAAAAAATATTTTCGCAATGCCGCAGGGGAAATAAGTGTTCCGCCTTGATAAGCTATGTCATCCGCAATAATTATTCCGTTCGCCCCCGCTGACAGAGCATTTAAGCCAAGTTCAACACTAGATGCTACGGCCTCAGTGACTAACGCTGGTAAGATTGGATCACGTCTAGCGATCGCCAGCAGAAAATCGGTAAACGAAGGGAAAAGTTTTGCAGTTCCCTGAAATGGGCCATCAATTAAAGCGAAAATAAAAAAGTCCGTCTCTGCTCGCCACTGTTTCAAATCATCCCAAATCCGGTCCTTCTCCCGCAGAGAGGAAGACGGAGAAAAAGCTAAAGCATCTAACCCACATACTTCACAAGCCTCTACCCTGTCTCTAAACGTCACGTTTTCCTTTAACCCTAATAATTCGGCTACAAATCCATCTTCAAGATAAAACTCCCCTTTGGGTATGCGATCCACCCTCTCGAAGCGTATAGCCGCTAAGATTCTCTCGATCTTAGTCACTTAGCCCACATCCTTCACTTATTTTAAATCAACCGAGATGTGTAATAGTCGGCGATAAACTGTGGAATGATAATAGAACAATAAACTTTATAGGGAGGTCCCACAATGGATAAACTGGAACCAGAACAACGACAACACCACGGAGGTGCCGTTATCAAAGCCAACCATGGAAATCTGCAAGTGAGGAAAATAGTCTATTATATCTTAGGTGTTTTAGAAGTATTATTTGCCTTTCGCCTCATCTTCAAACTTCTAGGGGCCAATTCTCAAAGCCCCTTCGTATCCTTCATCTATACAGTGTCACAAGCATTCTTATCCCCCTTCTCTGGTATTTTTAGATCGACAGTAACTAAGGGGTTTGAGACCCAGTCAGTCCTAGAACCAACAACCATTATCGCCATGATTGTCTATGCAGTCTTGGCCTGGGGAATCGTAAAGTTAATCGAAATTAACACGCCCCATCAGACCACTGAAACCCGATGAATTTGACCTTTTAATTATATGCCACTTTATCCTCCTTGTAAGATAAACAAAAAATTCCCATGCTTCTCTTCCTAATCAAAAGAGGCATGGGAATTTTGCTCTACATTCTTGTCTGACGCAAACTATCCAAGACATCTTTGACTGGTTATTTTGTTTCATATGCCAAAGAAACTAATGAAATATTAAGGAAATTCCTTTAAACTATAAACAGGACGGTGATTTGATGCGGATACTATTGATCGAAGATGAACCAAGGCTCTCAGAAGCCTTGACCTATATCCTGAAAAAGAACAAGTACGGAGTTGATACCGCCTTTGATGGTGAAACGGGACAAGCCATGGCTGAAACCGGAGTCTATGATTTGATTATCCTTGACCGGATGTTGCCCCATAAAGAAGGGGTTTCCCTCTTAAAAGAACTTCGCAGCCAAGGAATTGCTACTCCGGTTCTTCTATTAACTGCCCGAGATTCCATTCAGGATAGGATTGAGGGCTTAGATGCCGGTGCTGACGATTATCTCGTAAAACCATTCTCCACTGAAGAACTTCTGGCTCGTCTAAGAGCCTTAGGGAGAAGATCCGGTAGTCAAATTCAAGACGAACAACTTAAAGTTGCGGAACTCATTCTTAAACCCCTCCACTGTGAGTTAACTGTAGGCAACGAAACGGTTAAACTCACCTTGAAAGAATCTTTACTTTTGGAGTTGTTCATGCGCAATCCCGGACAGGTGATTACCAAAGAACAGATTTTAGATAGAGTATGGGGACTCGATTCAGAAGTTGAAGCTAATAACGTCGAAATTTACGTTCACTACTTACGAAAAAAGCTTAATTCCCCCAAGACTAGGATCGAAACAGTGCGGGGAATTGGCTACTGCCTAAAGGGGGAACCTGATGTTTCGTAAATTGCGGTTCCAGCTGACCTTGATTAATGTTGTGGTCATGTCTTTGCTATTACTACTCTTTATCATCAGTACCTTCTTTGTCATGCAGGCGCAGATCTTCAACCAGTCTCAGCAATTAATGCAAATCATTGCGGGAGATGCTGGCTCCGGTTCAGTCAGTGATAAACAGGAACATGAGCGACACCTCGCCAAATATTTTTATTTGAAAACGGATGCCTCCGGCAAGATCACGGATACTTCCGTAGGCCTACCGCTTCCCCTCGACCAGTTGACCCCTTTTGTTTATCAAACAATCCATGATTCGAAACCCAGAGGGGAAGTGGATTTTCGCGATGAAACATACACTTATCTGAAAGTGCCACTCAAACAGACTCCGGGATTTGTCTTTACGTTTTTTGACCTTGATAGGGATAGAGAGATACTTCGCGATCTCTTGCTCACACTTTCCATAGGAGGCCTCGTTTGTTTAGTGCTCACCTATTACGGCAGTCGATTTATGGCCGACCGAGCAATGACTCCCATTAAAACGTCTTGGCGACGGCAACAAGACTTCGTGGCCGATGCTTCTCACGAACTCCGAACGCCGCTGACAGTCCTGCAAGTCAACTTGGAACTCGTACAAGGGAACCCGGAAGAAACCGTGGCTAGTCAAGCTAAATGGCTAGATTACAGCTTATTGGAGATGAAACGCATGGCCAAGTTAGTGGACGATCTCCTATTTCTGGCCAGAGCAGACTCCCAGCAACAAACACTGGAGCTCAAGCCGTTCCCCCTCCCTACAGCTCTCCTCGAGGTGATCGAGTCCTTCAAACCCCTAGCGAAGACCACTGGAATCCTAATCGAAGCTTCTCTGGATCCAGAAATAATATATTTGGGAGATGAATTAAGGATTAAGCAACTCGTCGTTATCCTGTTAGATAATGCCCTTAAATATACGCCTTCTGGGGGACAAGTCACTCTAGGCTTGCAAAACCGGGGCACAACCGCAGAAATCACAGTGTCCGATAACGGAGAGGGCATCGAACCAAAACATTTACTTAAAATATTTGAACGCTTTTACCGAGTCGATAAAGCCCGTTCCCATGAAAAGGAGGGTACGGGGTTGGGCCTTGCCATTGCCGACTGGATCATCAAAAGCCACCAGGGTACTGTGAAAGTCTCTAGTTCCCCAGGAGTAGGGACAACCTTTGTGGTGAGTTTGCCGCAGTAGAATTTAAAAGAGCTTGAAAGGCGGGGAAACTTCATGAACGTTGATCTTTTAATCAAAAATGGTTTCATCATCGATGGTACAGGGAACCCCGGCTTTTATGGTGATTTGGCTGTCGGCGAAGGAAAGATTATCGATATCAGCAAAATCGAATGCGCAGCAGCGAGAGTAATCGATGCTACAGGGTTAGTCGTGTGTCCGGGATTTATTGACCCCCACGTCCACGCTGAACTTGCTGTTTTAACAAGTGGTAAGTTTGAGGGATTCTTACGCCAAGGGGTTACTACCACGATTAATGGTAACTGTGGACACTCCATAACTCCTTATTCTTCCGATAATATCTATGCTTATATGTCTCAAAAAGGGCTTATATCCGTTGGGGCAAAAGAAAGAAATCAACGCCTCATACCTGCTTGGGCTAATTTCTCAGGTTATATTGACGTTATCAAAAACAAAGGGACCAATGTAAACATGGCATTCCTCTTAGGGCATGGAACGTTACGATGGAGTCTTATGGGAGACACTAAAAACAGCCAACTGACCATTGAAGAAGAGCGAAAAATTAACTATCTAATTGAAGAGGGCATGGAACAGGGAGCCTTAGGAATCTCTACAGGCTTAGCCTATGCCCCTAGTAAATATGCCGATACCGCAGAAATAATCAAATTAGCTTCAATTATCAAAAGATATGATGGTATCTATGCGTCCCATCTCAGAACCCATCTTGGCATCCCCGAAGCCGTTAACGAGGCCATTAGAATTGGTGAAGCATCCGACATAAGAGTTCAGATTTCCCATCTAACGCCGACTATTCCTGAAGCTTTTGATGAAATACTAGCAGCTAGGGAAAGAGGAGTGGAAATTGCAGTCGATACTATCCCCAAGACTAGTGGACACTTTAAGAGAAAGGATAGGCTGCTTCAGTTCATCGGCTTAGCCTCAGATGCTTTCAATACCCCTGAGGGAAGACGGAAAATCATAAAGAAAGTTAGATTTAAAGATCACCTTCTGGTCATTAATACGGATGATCCTCAAATGGAAAACCGCACCTTAAAAGAAATTGCTTGTGAGCGAAAAGTGACTGTCGACGAACTATTCCTCAATCTATTAGAGAACAACAATCCTAACTTGACCTTCTGTCAGGGTGGGCTCCTCAGACGGGATTTCCCTGGAACCCCATATGCGGATAATATAGCCCATCATCCATTCGTCATGGTAGGATCAGATAGAGTATTCGGGGAAATAGACGAACCTCTTGACTGGTATGAGTTATTTAGAAAAGGTGCCTTTCCAATATTTTTTGAGTTATGCCGACAAAAAGGTGTGAGATTAGAAGAAATCATCAGAAGGCTCACGTCCCTACCAGCAGAGCAGTTCAGATTAAGTGATAGAGGTATGCTCGCCACGGGGAAAGCAGCAGATATAACCATTATCGATATGAATCATTATTCCTATCCCTCAAACGAGGAAATTGATTATAAAAACCCCTCAACTATGGCCAGAGGGGTTAAGTTTACGATTGTGAATGGCAAAATAGCCCTGGATGATGGGATGTTAAAAGAAGTGTATTCAGGACAGTTATTATCAATGTATGGTAGAAACTTATAATAAAAAAGTACCCGTTGTAATAACGAGTACCTTCTGCCGCCGAAATATCATGGAACGATCCTCACACGGCTTTAAACATTTCTTTACTGGCTCCACATAATGGGCATCTCCAAGTATCCGGTAACTCTTCAAAAGGAACATCCTTGGGTATTTTACTTTTTTTACAGCCTTTTTCCGAGTTATAAATATAGCCACAGTTTGGTGTTTGGCATTGCCACATTTTACTTTCCTCGCTCATCTTTATGCTCACCTCCTTATTTCATTTTATCACTAATTAATAGAAATTCCAATTACCTAATAAGAAAAAAAGAGCCCTCAGTTGAGCTCTCTTTCTCATACATAATTAGCAGCTACCACTACTTCCGCAGCCCCCGCAACAACCATCGCCACAGGCTCCGCCACTATCAGGATTTGCCCTACGTATTTCAAAACCCCCGCCAAGATTTGTCTCAACATAGTCGACGGTGGCTCCCTCTAAATAATTAGACAGTTTAATATCTATGACCACCGAAACACCGTATTCCTCATCAATAATATCATCCTCGGTTTTTAATTCCTCCAGAGCCATACCAAAACTTGGCCCACTACAGCCCGTACCTACAAGATAGAGTCGAAGAAGTGCATTTTCTTTATTTTGTTCTTTTAGCACTTCTTTAATTTTTTGGGCAGCAAGTTGTGTAATTTTAACCATCTCATTGTCACTCCTTTTTTTACGGGTATTATATTAATATAATACACATTTTTCCTTATAGCAAGATGCAATACACCCTCCATGTTATTTCTTCACTCAAACCAATTTTTCCGGATCAATTGGATAGCTGCCATATATTCTCGCTGCATCCATCAATGCAATTACATTTTCCCGTGGCGTATCCAGTGCGAGGGCACAGCCCGAAGATAAAATATAGCCTTTGGGGCTATCGTATGTCTTGCGCAGGCATTCCTTGGCTTCAGCATATATCTGCTCCCGGTTGCCCTTCATCAAGGTATCAACAGGTTTTACATTACCGGCCAGGCAGGCCCGGTGTCCGACCGCTTCCTTGGCCTCAGCTAAATCCACTATATTATCCAGACTCAAAACAGTTGCTCCGATATCCACCATATCTGGCCAGATCCGGTTAGTATTACCGCATATATGCAGCATAGGTCCACTACCACACCGCTCAATAATCCGATCAGCATACATTTTCAAATAAGGCTTGGCAAATTCTTGGAACTGCTTAGCGCTTATCAAGGTCCCCGATGCTGTGGGCTCGGAAATGCTGGGTTTAAACCCTAAGTCACAAACAGCATCAATATACCTTAAGGCACTTTCTGTCACCAGTTGTAATAGAGCATGAGCCATTTCTGGATTTCTTAGTAGGTCTTTAAGAAAGTTTTCAGTGCCCCGCAGTGAAGCGGCAGCCGTAAAAGGACCCCCAACTGAACTTCCCACCCCTACCTGATCACCAATCTGTTCGTTAATCATTTGGAGAGTTTCTAAAAATAGTGGCAACCTCCCATCCTGGTATGGATCTACTGGAGCCAAAGTGCTAAAGTCACTCCAATCCTTTAAAACTGGCTCATCGACATAAGGTGTACCATTTTCCGGAAATTCTAACTTGGTGCCCATGGCTTCCGCTATCCCAAATAGGCCTGGTCCAACACCGGCCCCATCTGGGCGGTAAAGGCGAAAAACAGCAATTTGCCCTTCAGCCATCAATTTTGCAGAATGACTATAGCGAGCTACCGACACACCTATCAGTCGGCAAGCATGATCGCCAATAAGTGGCATACACGGGATACGGTCTATCTCCTTGCCCGCGACAAATGCTGTCATTCTCTCCTTGGGAGTCATCTGGTCGCTTTTGACCCCATCGCTCATTGTCTGCCCCTCCCCCATCTTAAGATTGTGCGCACCCAACCATGAGCCACCACCTAGCTGATCATTTCTAGGAAGGCTTCAATCCTGACCTTTAATTGTTCTACATCAGACTCTGAATAGTCAGTTTCAATTTGCAGAAATGGGCGACGTTTTTTTTCCTGAAGATATTGCTTCAAGCTATAAGATTCAATGTTATAAGTGTGACACCCTTGCCAGGTGAGGTCCACGATACCGTCCACTTTAAACTCATCCGCTAACTCTTCCACGAGTTCAAACCTAGAGCTGTTCGGGGACATACAGGAACAAGGCGTTCTTAGATATTTTTCGGCAATCGCTAAAAGAGGTTCTTTATGTTCATCAACTTGATCATAAACTGCTTTATAGCCTCCACAACTTTCGAAGCAGACAACATTTCCGCCACACTCTTCAATGACCTGTATAACTTTATGGGAACCTACCCCTACCGGAACCCCAGTCAGTAGTATTCTAGGAGTCTTTTGATTAAAAGGGGTCACTCCTTGTTTATACATTTCTAGTAATTCTGAGGTTAAGCGATCAACTATTTGCACAACTTCCTTTTTATCGGTACAAAAGCCGCGATTGTAAAGAACCATCAGTAAACCCATGCCACTGATCGGTGAGGGCTTAAGTTTAGACACATCTTGTAAAGCTTTGAGTGAACGCTTTTCTTCGTTTGTCAGTTGGATAGCTTCTCTTAAAGCTTGATCTGTTATGGTTACGCCGAATTCGATTTCCAGCCTTTCTTTCATTTTATTTACTTCTCCATACCAATACCGTAAGGCCTCTTCACCCTCTTGCCTTTGCGGAAGCTGGAGTAAGTGTAGGGGCTTAAACTGAGCAAGAAGTTCATACATTTTTTTCTTACCATCACAGGTTGTTTCGGCTATGAGAATATCGGATAAATTAAAATAGGGACAAGTACCAGAGGCTGCAAACCCATAACTTGATTTAATAAGAGGACATAGATTTCTCGGCAGAACCTTTTCCGCGACGGATATAGGGACTTGACTGGTGCCACACAGAGGAATGGGTATTGCTCCTGCGGCCAAAACTATTTCTGTCGGCGAGTACAAACAGTACATCCCAGCAACCTTCTTGCCATTTTCTTTGGCCTTGGACAGCGAACTGATACTATTTGTGCGCATATCCTCAAATTCACCCAATAGGTCCTTATCCATCTTTACCCTCCTTCAGATTACCAAAACCAACAAGAGCAGCACCTAGGGCACCAACAACTTGCGGTTGCTGGGGAATATTAAATCTAACGCCTAATATTGAGGACAGGATAGTACATATCTCCGGATTATTAGCCACCCCGCCTGAAAAGGTGATCTCTGCCAGACAAGGAACCCGAGACGTTAAACTAATCAATTTCTTAGCAATAGTATGAACTATCCCTGAAGCAATAGTTTCTTTAGTAACTTCTTGGGCGAGTAAACCAATGATCTCTGATTCAGCGAAAACAGTGCACATACTATTAATACTAACCGGTTCGCTACCCGAGGCCATTTGCCCTAATTCAGCTAAGGTGATATCCAGAATCCCCGTCATGACTTGTAAAAATCGCCCTGTACCAGCCGCACATTTGTCATTCATTATAAAATCGGCAACCGAACCATCCTCGGCTACCGCAATCACTTTGCTATCTTGACCACCAATATCTATGACGGTTCTAGTTTGCGGAAAGAGAAATTTAGCGCCCTTAGCATGACAGGTTATCTCTGTCACCTTTTTATCGATAAAAGAAAGCGATACACGTCCATAACCGGTACCGACAATCCTATCTACGTCCTGCTCTTGTAAACCAGCTTGGTTTAGAGATTCAAGAAATACATTCCGACCAGCTTCTTTAGGGTTCCAGCCAGTTGGGATAATAACTATACTTCTTATCGTTCCATCAAAAATGACGGCCTTCGTTGCAGTAGAACCAACATCAATCCCAGCGGTTATCACCACTTCACCTCCCTCAACCTACCAAACGCTGCGATCTTTTAAAGATAGATGTACTGCCGACAGTTTGGTTTTCTTTGGTCTTCCAAAGAAAACCAATTCATAGTTATTCCATTGAATCCAACTGTGGCAAAATTCGAATTTTCCTTTAACTAAGGCACTAGTTTCACCTTCATTATAATAATCAATGTGAACGCGCGTCTTTAGAAAAGTTGAAACTTGTTCAAACGTTGATCCAATCTTAATGTTATCACTTATTTGGAACGGTTCACCCAATAAATCGGATTCAAAGTCATACATTTCGTTGCTAATCCCATAACACGAGCACAATTCATCTCTTTTCGCAAAATAACTTACTTGAATTGAAAATTGCCCTGGCCCCCCAAATTCTATCTGTTTCATATTTTCTATACGAAATTGCTCAGGGGAGAACCCTAACAAAAATCCGTTACCCATGTAGTAAGCATTTGTTTTGCCTAGCCTGAATTTTGGGTCACTAAATCTTTCGAACACTTTTTCTACAGGCAAAAATCGCGGAATTCTTGCTAGTCCCTTCCATTGCATAAGTTTCCTCCCTCTATAAAGAACACTCTGCTTTGCAATTTGCACTCTTGTTCACATGCGCATATTGCTCATAAACTGTTACTCTTTCTCTTATATAGTCCTTCTTCATCCCTTGTGTAGCACACTACAATTAGGTTCCCCCTTGACTAAAGTGCGTGAAAACCTTTTTGAACGAACAACGCGATAACTATGTGATTATGGTTTATCATTATAGTATAATTATATACCAGTAAGAATCTATTTTTCAATGCGTTTGATATTTAATTAATAGATGAATTAGTAATCATATCCAATATACGGAACAAAAAAGGCCAACGCGTTGAGATATAACGTTCTGACATTTTATGCACTCTATTCTTATTCATTGGTTCCAAGGACCGCACGCTAATCATTGCTTTAGCTAATTGTTATACCATTTTGCATCTAAAGTATGGATGTCCTTCAACTCTATAGTTCCATTAGTAACATCTTAGCGCCATTAACTATTTCCATCGTTCATACGCGGATTAGTATTAGATGTGTGATGATTCAGTCAATGTCTTCCTCCTCTACTATGAAAGGAGGCTAAGCAATGAAAGTTGTTTATCCTATCTGTTGTGGTGTCGATGTGCATAAAACGTTTCTCGTTACATTCAGGTCAAAGTTACAACCTGTCCCACAAAATGGGCATGTGGTTTGGACTAATGCCTGAGATATGCCTTGCTAAGTTTAGTGTTGGAAAATTCTTGCGCCAAACTTGGGCAATAACAAAATCTTCTTTGCCCGCACCACATCTCGGTTTCTAAGGAAGGGTCCTGAAAAAGAGCTTTAAATGATTTAAAGGAATATTTGCTCTTGTGTCGAAGTAATTGTTTAATGAGGATATAATTTTCTGATTATTTGAAAAACATATCCTCCGGCAATATAAAACCGCACAGCTTCAGTATTTATAAACCGCTTGGTTGGAATGTTGCCGGCATTACGTCCACATTAAGGGAGGTGAGAGAAAGTGCTATCAAGTACAAGGTTTAAGCAAATCATAAACCGTTGCATGTGAGGTAACTTGCATGAACCGGCGGTTCATAGTGTGCCCCTAGACAGCGGTGCGACTGAAGGCCTGAAATTGATGCAGCCTTTCTTTAACCACCCTATTTGTTGGATGAATTAACCATGCTTTACGCTTCATCCGACTTATTTGCAGGTGAATTATTGATCTGGCCCGTCATACATTCCTGCCTTAAATCCATCACTATTGAGTTCTAATTTGCTGTACCCCAAAACTTGTTTAGCAACAACATTGCTGGAAATTAATAGTTTCAAAAGCTTAACTCCAAAGCTATTTCACCTAAAGCTACGGCCATGGGGAATTAGTCGACCCGGCGTTATGCCGGCACGGTAAATCCGGAAACCGATTTATCTCCCTTGTTTGGAAAGGAGTTACTGGCCTTTAGAAAACAGTCTGCTTCGCCTGCGCCATTGTATGGGCTGGTAACGTAGGGTGCTTTTTAGAGTAGCCCGGTAAGTTGTTTCTGAGTAAGGGGAGAGAGCATTTGAATGCCAAGCAATGTCCTATTTTAGCCTGGCAAGGTACTTTATTCTCCTAAAATTTTTAGGAGTTTTTTTTATGTAAATTATGAAAAGGAATGATTGACGTGGAACAAATCAAATTGACTATCAACGGTAAAGAAGTTGAAGCCCCAGCCGGAAGTACGATACTTCAAGTGGCTGAGAAGGCGGGAATTAAAGTTCCCCGTTTGTGTTATGACCCAGATTTAAGTCGACTGGGCGCATGTCGCTTATGTGTTGTAGAAGTAAAAGGAAATCGGGTCCTGCCCGCTTCCTGCGTAACCCCGATAAGCCCCGGGATGGTTGTGGAAACTGAGTCGCCGAAAGTCGTTAAAGCCCGTAAAACTATCCTGGAACTGCTGGTTGCCAATCATCCCCTGGACTGCATGACCTGCGACAAAATGGGAGCATGCGTTCTGGCCGATTATTGTTTTCAGTACGGAGTAAAAGAAAGTCCCTATGCAGGGGAAAAACATGCTTACAAAATAGATGACAGCAATCCTTTTATTATCCGAGATTTAAACAAATGTCTTCTCTGCGGGGCCTGTGTAAGAGCCTGTGAAGAACTAACTGGCAAAGACAACTTGGCGTACATGAACCGGGGATTCAACGCTAAGGCTACCACAGTCAGCGATGTTCCGCTTATTGATTCGGATTGCGTTTTTTGCGGACAATGCGTAGCGGTTTGTCCTACCGGAGCTTTAACAGAAAAAATCATGACCGGCAAGGCTCGTCGCTGGGAAATCGAACGGGTCACAACCACCTGCCCCTTCTGTGGCACCGGCTGCAACTTTGACCTGGCTGTAAAAGACGAAAAGGTCATCGGAGTACTTTCCAACCCGAACTCTCCTGTAAATGGTCGGAACTTGTGTGTCAAAGGACGCTTTGGCTGGGATTTCATGTACAGCGATCGACGTCTCACCACTCCGTTAATCAAGCGCAACGGCAAATTTGTGGAAGCTTCCTGGGATGAAGCCTTTGATCTGATTGCACTGAAGTTCAATGAGAATAAAGCTAAAAACGGTCCTGATTCCTTTGCGTCGTTAAGCTCCGCCCGTTGTACCAATGAAGAAAGCTTCCTGGTCCAGAAATTCACCCGGGCTTATATGGAAACCAACAATGTTGATCATTGCGCCCGCACCTGCCATGCGCCTTCGGTAGCCGGTCTGGCCAATTCTTTCGGCAGCGGCGCGATGACCAATATCATTTCTGAAATCTCTGATGAAGCCGAACTGCTCTTCCTGATTGGAGTTAATCCTACAGAATCCTATCCTGTCATCGGTTATAAAATGCGTCAAGCGGTTCGTAAAGGTTGCAAACTGGTCGTCTGCGACCCACGCCGTACGGAACTGGCTGATGAAGCAGATATCTGGCTGCAGCAGAAGCACGGTACGGACATTCCCTTGCTTAACGGTTTAATGCACATTATTCTAAAAGAGGGTTTGGAAGATAAGAAATTTATCGCAGAACGCACTGAAAATTACGAAGCAATGAAAGCGCTAGCTGCCGAATATCCACCGGAACGCGTTTCCGAAATTACCGGGATCGCGGTGGAAGATCTTTATCAGGCGGCTCGTTTGTATGCCACAACGGATAAAGCGATGATCTTCTATTCACTGGGTATCACCGAGCATATCTGCGGAACCCGCAATGTTATGAGCATTGCTAATCTGGCCATGCTCACTGGTCATCTAGGACGGCCGGGCGTAGGCGTGTGCCCAATCCGCGGGCAAAACAATGTTCAGGGGGCCTGTGACATGGGGGCTTTGCCCAATGTCTATTCGGGTTATCAAAATGTTACCGATAAGGCTGCCCGGGAAAAACATGAAAAAGCCTGGGGAACTGCACTGTCTGATAAAGTTGGTCTGAAAATTCCGGAAATGTTCGAAGCGGCTCATGAAGGTAAAATTAAAGCAATGTATATTTTGGGCGAAAATCCGGTTTTAACCGACCCGAATGCCAATCATATTAAAAAAGCTCTGGAAAAACTAGACTTCCTAGTGGTACAGGAGCTTTTCCTGACCGAGACCGCAGAATATGCGGATGTAATTCTGCCCGGTGCCAGCTTTGCAGAAAAAGATGGTACGTTTACTAATACCGAGCGCCGGCCTCAGCGGGTTCGTAAAGCTATAGAACCGCTCCCGGGTAAGGGTGACTGGGAAACTATCTGTGAAATGGTAACCCGCATGGGGTATCCGATGAGTTATCGTCATCCCAGTGAAATTTGGGCTGAAATGGCCTCCCTTTCACCTGCCATGGCGGGCATTAGTTATGCCCGCATGGAAAAAGAATCCCTGCACTGGCCCTGTCCCACCAGCGATCATCCCGGTACACCGATTCTGCATATCGGCAAATTCACCCGCGGGCTGGGAGGTTTCCAACCCAATGAGCATATTCTTCCGGGAGAATTACCCGATTCAGATTACCCTGTCCTGCTTTGCACCGGCCGGGTAATGCAGCACTATAATGTCACTACCCAATACTCTGCAGGCATTGCTAGTGTTTGGGACCGGGAGATGACCGAGGTCCACCCGCAAGAAGCTCGCGACTTAGGTTTTGTTACGGGCAGCCGAATGAGGGTTACTTCTCGCCGAGGGTCAGTGGTAACTACCGTCTGGGTAACGGAGCGGGTACAGCCCGGAGTCATCTGGATGTCCCACCATCATAGTGCTACGCCTACCAATGAACTCACCAGTCCTTTTGTATGTGATATTGCCGGCACTGGTGAGTACAAGGTTTGTGCAGTTAAGCTTGAACAGGTTTAAGATGAGATGATGTAATAAAAAGCGACTGAGCAATCAGTCGCTTTTTATGTGGCACATAGGCGTAATCTTCCGGTTGCCAAATCTTCGAATGGAATAGTATCATTTTATTCGAGTCAGAAAACTCGTAATTCCGGAAATAATATCCACAAGGAAAGAAGAAATCCAGATGCGAGATTATGACAAAGACTTTAGAGAAGAAGCCATTAAATTGTCCTATGACTTGCAATCATACTAATCCTAGACACAAATTACCCCGTATCACTCCTACTTGAGTAATACGGGGTAATATTTTTCATATATTTGGTGCGCCACCCAGGGATCGAACCAGGGACCTGCCGATTAAGAGTCTGGTTCCCAAGTCTAAGCGCTGTAATGCTTGTGTAGCAAGGGTTTCAGGTTTTCCACCTATTTTTGGACCATCCGATTACGTAATCAAGACTAATGCTAGTTTAACAGTTTTAGCTAACCTATGCAATGCACTTAAGAGAATATAACAATCAGTTTCTCACTTTTAAGCATATCAATTATCTATCACCCTTGGCACACTTCCTTTTTAAGGAGGAAATTATCCTTAAAACACCTACATAAGAGCATAACTGATTCCCTGCATATTCAAGGCGTTATCCAATCAATAAAACCGTCCAATTAGAATATAGTCAACCGACCTAGGCTATGTCTACTTCAGTACATCCAGGTTGCCTACATAAGATGTCACATTCGAAGTGGTGACTTATTTCTATAGTTAGACTCCTCGTCAAACTGAACTGCATGCTTTAGCTAGGTAAAGCGCGAAAGCATTCGATAACTGGGAGTAATCATTCCAGATCGGCTGAAAATAATATCTTAGTTCATTATCAATGCAGCTCTTATTTGTGACATTTTTTCATAACCTAAAAATTTGGCATTTGACTGACACAAGTTGACCAACCATCAATTAATGATTCATTGTCTCAACCCCATTCTCTTGGAAGCCAAATCGGGTTGACTACTCCAATGTCATCACAGCAAAAGTGGTGTATCAAGATCGTGCCAATGTATAATCATAACTTAACAGTATTGACCATGGTTTTTTGGTGCTGTATAATCAAGGCATAGAACGTATTCAAAACTAATGGTCAAATCAATGTTGAAGAAATGAGGCTCTAAACATGATTATTGGGTATGCCCGAGTGAGTACCAAAGGACAATTGAAAGACGGCTATTCCTTGGAGGTACAACAACAAGAGATTCTAAGCAGGTACGAAAATGCACGTATAGAGCTTGAACAATTCACAGGTACTACAACTGAACGACCGGTATTCACCAAGCTAATTAGTGAGTTAAAGCAGGGAGATACTATGGTTGTCTCTAAACTCGATAGATTAGCACGCAACACTGTTGAGGGCATCCAGATAGTACAAGAGCTATTCGATAAAGGGGTAGCTGTACACGTCTTAAATGTTGGTCTACTCGAAAATACCACAATGGGCAAATTCTTTTTGACTACACTACTTGCTGTTGCTGAAATGGAACGAAACACCATCATAGAACGTACTCAGACAGGTAAGGCAATTGCTAAAACAAAAGCAGGGTTCAAGGAAGGCAGACCAAAAGAATATACTCAAACACAGATTGATCATGCATTGGGCTTATTAGGCCAGCATTCTTACACGGAAGTAGAAAAGATGACCAAGATCAGCAGGTCCACATTGACTAGGGAACAGAGGAAGAAGAAAATCCTAGAGCACCAAAGCAGGGGATAATACCTTGCTTCTTTTTTGCAAGGTGCATACGGCACAACATAAACATGATCCAAAGTTGGATCGGCTAATAACTTATAAAGAACTTGGGACTTCTCTTTGATCAGTTTTGAACCATCGTGAAAGGTTTGTGGGCTAGAGTATCAATGCCCGATCGGGAAATCTGTTGTTAAAATTGCAAACTTCACAAAAATAATGACCGAGTATAAAAAGTGATGCCACCCTGAGCTAAATAACACCCCTATACCTATTTGCCGTATGCCTGATGCCAAGGAAAATAAGATGTTGATTCTAATATATCACCGAGTTGACATCTATTTTACAACCTATTACATTGATGCCACCCCCTTCACGTAATCACTAAGTTTATAAAAGGGTCTTTCAAAATTTTTATATATTTTTTGCGAAAAACACGCCCCCCTTCTGTGAGCCCGATTCTTCTCCGTCTCACTCTCACGATAACGTCACACGTTACAACCAGATAAAAAAATAAGTCACCTCATAGCACCGTTTGCTTGGGGGTGACTTTTAGCATCTTATGACATCTTGAGTTATTGTAGCACCTTTTATACTACAGTACTGTAAACTTAAGATACACTTGGCTTTTGAGTTTAGTTCCTTTTGAGGACTCTAATCTGATTCAGACTTGAGCTTTTTTTATTCCTAACTTTGATAATTGCCTATGAATAATGCGTAAATAAAAACTATAGACGAAAGCCAATAAAAAAGTTAGATATCTAATCTGCTAACAATTATAGTGTCATTTATAGCTGAAAGAATTACCGCTAAGAACATAACACTCCCAAAACAAATACCCGTTATTACAACTTGCCTAAAGAAATGGTCTATAAAAAATAAAATCAAGATAAAGAAGCCAGCGCCAGTTAAAAAGGGCAAAAGTCTATTTAATTTTGATACTGGTAACGTCCAAACTAGAATATTTAAGAAAACTCCAAGGACTAAATAAAAAGGGAATAAGTAGAACATACCTATAAGTCCAATGGAGTCTGGATCATACCAAGGAAATACCTTATATGGTGAGGTAAATATCATCAGGGACAATAAGATAACACATAATATCAAAACATTCAGAAGAAAAAATCCTGTTACTATTAGAACTTTCCTCATAGGTTTCACCTCAAAAAATGCAAATCAAATAATCTTATACTGTAATACTGATTTTCAATGAGTTTCTGTGACTTCCGTCAGGGCCGTCAGCCTTTACACGTTTTATATAGCCTGTGGTTGTTCCATACAACAACTAAACGAATAGAAAGAATCCTGTTACCATAAGCCCTTCAAACTTATCAGGTATCGTTACCCCTTCTCCGACGAAAAATACCCAATTAGATTTGTAGCCTAGAAATGCATCAAAGATTGATAATCCAAAGGCAGACAATAAATACCCTGAATATAAGACCTTTTTTAAGTTGTTTTATAATTCAATCCATATGCCATGATATTTCACTCTTTCCTAATACAAGTAAGAAGGGGATGACGAGTAGGTGTCCCTTCTTTGTCAAATTCCCTTTACCTATTTGTTATTCTAACAACTTTATATTTATATCCTTATAACAAATGGCTCAGTCACAACACATGGTTGAAATTTAATGATTTTGTACATTAGAGCATAGAACGGCTCTTAAAGCTCCCGTTTTTTAAGCATAATCTCCATGGGCCAGTGATGCGCCTATTTTACGTTTTTTTCATTTTATATCTAAATATATCAATTATTAATCCGCAGCATATATAAGTGATGAAATGCCAACTGTACCATACAAGATTAGCATTGCGTGGAAAGTGGTTAAATACATTTGATGTTAAGTAAGTGTACAGAGGATAGTTTGAAAATGCTAGTAATAACCCTTCGCTACCTGTATTAATAAAATTATCGCATATGAGTGCTATGCTCGCTATAGCAAACCAAAATGTACTACTTCGGAGTATTCTTTTCATACACAACCCTCCTGCTTATGCTAGTTTTTGGGTAATATGGTATGGATTAATACCAATGGCTTTCAATTGAGTAGTGGTATTACGGGTCTATTTGATAGACTTCGACTCTTAATAGTTGCATTTGTTGATATAGCTGATTTTAAGAGAGAATCTACTTTATCCCACAAAGAGCCTTTTTTAACAGCGAGCCAACTATTCCATAATAGGTAGTTGTTTAGATACTTTGATGCGACACTGTTAAAGGCCCGTATAAAGCGCTTTAAGCTACTGTGATATGAGTTAATATGCTGTATATGGTAGATGCCCTTCTTTGACTTGCCAGATTTTATCTGTATGAGATTTAACTTGTTACTATTAGCGAATCTGACATATGAGTTCATTTTGTCAGTACAGAGTGTGGCATTTTCGTTAATTTTCCCGTCGTACCTGAGGTGTAAATCCTTTGTTTTGACTCTACCAAATGTAGCAATCTTACTCACGGAATGACCAGAACGGTCTATGGCACACGGCACGCAAACCAGTTCGCGAGATAACCCTCTTTTATGAATTGATTTGCCACGTTTACGGACTTCTCTCGGAATTACAAAGGAACTCTTTTTGTAATTCCCTTTGTACGATATAGGGAAGAATGTTTCATCGGCTTCCACTATACCCTCTAGTTTTTCGTTTCTAGGTACATTTTGTAAAGCATCTAATATTTTGTGTCGCCATATAAAGGTCGTGTTTCTGTGTATATGACATATTTGAGCCGCTTTACGGATTGGTAAGCCATTAATCATGCATTCGATATACTTTTCCCAAGTTTCAAGCTTTTTTCGAGTCCCTGATGTAATAGAGTTGGTGTTTGCAACGAACGATTTGCCACAATCTTTGCAGATGTATCGTTGCTTACCATCATTTCTGCGTCCATTCCTAGATATATGACCAATACATCCACAACGAAGGCATACAAGGCCACCTGAAAAATGGCTTTCACTAAGTAGTTGTTCCAATTTTCTTATATTTGGTGAGCCGTCTAATAGGACGGCCTTTTACTGGCTTTGCTCCATTGGAGAAAGAGCTTTTATTAAACTTAAAATATCCGCAACAGTCGCCATATAACCTACTCCTTCGAGTTTATGTGTGCTAATTATATCACATAAACTCGGAAGTATAGGAATTTCAACCAATTATCGTGACAGAGTCTAACAAATTAATAGTGTGGGTTCATATGGCTCCATTGGGTGACAGGATTAAAGGTATAACCATCCCAAGTATAGTAATTGGAGCTATGATACAGCATTGAATTATTGTTACTGATATCCCAATTTCCGTTTGTATCGGTCAAAACAGGCCAGTTATACCATTCGTAACAATATTCAACTAAACCATCACAACGTAATTGGGTGACATGACCAGGGTCTATATAAGTACCCGTTGTAGTACCATGCATCATATCAATCGCAGTATAGGATACATTTGCACGATTTGCCAAGAAAATAGCTGTATTCAGAACATTATTAAGATCATTATCAGTCATACCGCTTTTATATTGTGGGGGTCCTTGGTAGGTATGCCCACTAAGGAAAGTTGCCCAACTAGAATATTGAACAACCCCAGATCCACCAGGAGCCTCTATGACATACGAGCCAACCGTGGAGTAATTGTTAATTGCAGCGTGCCAAGTTAAACCTCCCAATACACCGTCCCTGTAAACTGCATCGCCGTAATGACTGGCAAAAGCGGGTACAACATTAACAAGTAGTAAAGAAATTACAAGTAAACATGCACTAATTAACTTTTTCATGTTCTAACCTCACTTTCTTATTTATATTCAGCGTCCCATTTAATGTTTCTGTCAATGTTACTGCTATCGATCAGATTAATGATTTTGTCCAGTCTGGCTTTCAAAGCTTGATCGATAGTAGAAGCTTCTAACTCGGTAATCTTAGGTAAGAAACTCTTGAAAGGCGCAATTTCCACACTTGTCAGAGCAGTGTTTAGTACCGATGAATCACTGCTATTCAGCATATCAGCGACTACTAAGAAATTTCTATCGATATAGAACCGAATGGCATAATCGTCATTGATTTTAGACCGATTTTGAAGAACCGTCGCGATCGACTTAGCATTCTTAAATTGAGCAAGTGAGAATACTGCAGCCTTTACTACATGAGGGTTATTCGTCTGGTTAAGTACATCATTTACCAAATCAATCTCATCTTCTGAGTCTGTGATATTCTCCACTTGTTTGGTGTAATTACCTAATGTATCAAGGGAAACGATAACTTCTGGTTCTGAATGCAGATTAGCATTCTTTAATATATCGAGGACATGCTTCATTCCCTTTTCCTTATCAATACTTTTTAAAATTCTTACTGCATTAGCTTTCAAAAGGGCAGGGGAGTCTTGGGAACTAATTAGCGCCTCAATGGTCGGGACATCCGCTGCGTTGTAATCATCGGTTTGGAGCAAGGAAACAAGTCTTAAATTATCCGGCTGGGTCTTATCTTGGAAAATATTTCGTAGTAACTGATTATACTCCGTATTATTCTTCGAACCATTATGATAGTTCTCAGTACTCTTGATGTCCATGGCATATTCTTTAAAGGGATTACTGTAATTTGGATTCGTAAAGATAGATTCAAAGTTTGCATTAGTTAAATTACCAAGTAATTTCTCCTCGGTAGCTGATGCAAAAATTTGTAAGTCGGAGATATTCTCGGGATCTTTTATTTCATCGGATACTTCTGCAATCGCGAGTAATAATTCATCTTTATTTAGACCTTTAAGATAGTTATCGACATCTTTTTGAGGCGTTTTGGATTGTGTAAGAATAGTTTCTAACCGGTTTAAATGAGCCCTTCCCACAATATCTTGCTGATTAGGAAGAGAAACCCCTGTTTTAGCATCCAGGGCAAAGGCATAAGAATTTTGGAATACAAAGGATGAAACCAATACACCGGATATAACCAACGAACCAATGATTGCTAATTTTTTGGACATCTTATCACTCCCTTAATATCTTACGTTCCCATCGGATTTTAATAAACTATTTGAGCACTTTTGTGTAATTATTTGCTCCATCTCCTTTCCATTTTTCTTTTTTCGTAAACCCTACAAAGATATTATAAGTATTTCCTTTGGTTATTTCCTAGATAACAACTTAAATACCATATAATTACAAATAATAATTATCTCGGAACAAACTTTCTACAAATACCCTCGATATTTTGGATACATAATTAATTGGGGCTAATATTTTCGCTGCCTTAGAGCGACGAAAACCGGCTTTTGCTTCCAGAAACTGTATTAGCATATATTTTTGTTAAAATGTTAGCGGGACCCCATATCGAAGAAAATTTGTAAATCGATACCTACCTCTCTTTTAAAAATCTCCCTTCACAAATATCCCTAGTAGGTGTACCATAGAAATCGCCTACTATTTTGTGTAGGGGCGAACGCCTTCAGATCATTTGTTACTTTGCTGGTATTGATGATCTGGGGGCATCTTTATTCAAATGGCGAATACCATTCAAATACTCATAGTAGTAGCATCCTCTAATTTGGCAAAACAAGACGGGAAAGTTGATTATTTGTGGATGTTCGAGCGACATCAGCTTGTACCACTGCATTTTTGATTATAACCCCTCTTCTCTGATTAACTTGTCATAATATGGTATTAATTCCCAGAAAGATTTCTTGGCTATCTCCTATCAAGTCTTTGGATTCGCGATAATAATTGTTTATATACGGAAATCGAATTGCACAAAAACATGAATATTAGTATAAGACATAATGAAGAAGCACCTTTGTAATCCAAATACCAGATAGCCACACCTTTTGCTTACTACGATTCGTCCCTTTTGCACTATTACCAGAGACACACACTAAATAATCATTGTTAATTAAGTATAAAAAACGACCTCTCACAATTAAACGTGGGAAGGCGTTTATCTCATTTGAACAACGCTCCTGCCTGTGCCGATCTTCCTGTCCTCTGACATTTTCGATGTAGCTATATCTAAACGACACCTTACGATGCTTGCCTTATACTTCATCATTTTCCTTGGCACAGTGGAGAAGAACCCACAAGATATTGCCACCAATAAGCTCGGTATCTTTCGTCGGCCCTAGCCACCCATAGCTAAGTAATGCCCACCTTGTCATATTGCCTATGTCTGGTGCAAGGGAAAATGCTTCACCAATATTTAGACCCAACCATTCCCCGCCCCTTTCATTCACAACGATCCTAACTGACTATCCGTTAAAGAAAATGCTCTTCTACAAATACCAATGCTAAGTGCTAATAAAAAAGAATCGAAGGCCAAAATCAGGGTGCAAGATTTACCTAATTTCCATCAATTACCTAATGAAATTACTGTTAGGACATGCTACTATGTTGTCAAGGGAATATTGTTTCCCGATGTTTGAAAAATTAAATTTTAAAAATGATGGTACTCACACTACTATCAACGAAAATAAACGAGGCGAGTGTTTCAGATGGTTCGCCACCATCAACGAGGGCAGTGTTTTCGATGGATTTGCCAACCATCAGCGAGGGCTATGTTTCAGATGGACTTGCCAACCATCAGCGAGGCTAGGTTTCAGATGATTAGCCATCATCAGCGAGGTGTGTCAATAATTTGACGCATCTTTTTTGCGTCTAAAAATAAGACCAGCTAATAAAAGTCAAGGGTTTGGTTGATTATTTCTTTTGTTTTTCGATTCCGAAA
>OMOF01000212.1 GCA_900290375.1 Candidatus Desulfosporosinus infrequens | reverse complement strand
TCCCACTTAATTAAGGCCTTGCCTTTATCGATGCACTCGCGGATACCACAGCTCGTGATCTTATTTTTACTAATAGGGTCCACATACCCGACTTCCACTAAGTTCTTCCTGCGCAGCTCGATGGAATCCATAGCCAGCACTTTGGCAATATCTTCAAGATGAGATTCAAACGCATAGAAAATCTGCGGGCACCCGTACCCCCGCATCGCCCCGGCAACTGGCAAGTTCGTGTAGACCGTAATGGGGTCATATTTCAACGCTTTAGTCGGATAGAGATAGCGGAATTTTCCTCCCGCACTACCGGCAATGGAATGACCGTGCGAGGCATAGGCCCCAGTATTGGAAATGGCGGAAATATGAATGCCATTAATTTTTCCATCTTGGTTAAAGCCTGTTTTAATATTAAACTTAAAGGCATGCCGAGTTCGCGTATCAATCATACACTCTTCCCGCGAGAGTTCTATGATTACCGGTCTGCCGCCAACCGCTAAGGTCAGCGCCGCATTTAAAGGTTCAATACAGACATCTTGCTTGTTGCCAAACCCACCACCGACGAACGGTTTGATCACGCGCACCCTACCCCAGGGAAGCCCCAGCGCTTGAGCAACAACCCGGCGCACAATTTGTGGGATCTGAGTCGAGGTTACAATCACGATTCGACCGTCCGTATCCTGATATGCATAAGAGGTATGATTTTCCAAGTGGCAATGCTGCACAATACTTGTTTCATACTCTCCTTCCAAGACATGCTCTGACTCTGCAAAGGCTTCTTCAACATTCCCGATGGTAAACCCACCTGAGGCTAAGATATTTCGCTCACGTCCTTCATGAATCAACGGGGCACCTTCTCGGAGCGCGGCCTCTGTGCTCGTTAATGCTTCCAGCATTTCGTATTCGACCTTAATCAAACTTAGAGCCTTGGCAGCGATTAGTTCATCTGTCGCCACCACCGCCGCTATCGCATCTCCCACAAAACGCGCTTTCTTGGTCAGAATATGACGATCCTCTACATCCCTATGACTGGGATCCAGCGCATAGGGATGCCCTGCCGTGCCGATTTTTATCCGTTCTGCATCAAGCTCGGCTTCTATTACATCCTCTATAACCCCAGGCAAGGACGTGGCATAGCTAATGCGCGGCAAGTCTTTATACGTTAAAACAGCCTCCACTCCCGGCAATTCCCTCGCCAAACTCACGTCGATCGTTTTAATTATCGCGTGCGCATAAGGGCTGTGTAGAATTTTTCCAACTAACATATCCCTTTCAGAAAAATCAGCTGTATATTTGGCCTTACCTGTAACCTTGGCGATAGCATCTACTTTGCTAACGCTTTTCCCAACAACTGTATAAGCCATTAAAACCCGCCTCCGTCCCAACCGTTATTTGCGCGCTATACTTCTAAATAGCCACAGAGTGCGCTAAGATCGTTACTCCATATTATCCCTTAAACACTGTGCAAAATCCATGCCAATCAACTGGATTTTCGAAAAAGGGCTAAATTACTGACTTCTTACTAAATCATCGAATAATTCCCTATCAAAATGAGAAGCACAAACCAATACTTCCTCACCATTATCTGTTTGACCAATTTATCAAAAGGATACGTAGTTATCAAATTGATAATTCTTATCCCTTAATAACCTATCTCCTCAGTGAATCATGCCCCCCAGAAACATAATCACAATGACTACTTTAGATTATAACGTGCCAGTTTTCTGTAAAGAGTTGCCATCCCGATCCCCAAAGCCTTAGCCGCTCGTTCTTTCCCACGAACACTGTCTTCTGACGTCTGGAGACAACGAAGAATGGTTCCCCGCTCGAGATTTTCCAGATTGAACCCTTCGAGATCCTCGTACTTTTTGGTCTGCTTAAGTCTTGGCGATAAATGTTCCTCAGTTAAAGTCGAATCTTCGGTTAAACTCATCGCGTATTCAAGAATATTCTGTAGTTCACGAACATTGCCTGGCCACGTATATTCGCGCAACCTCTGCCGAAAACCTTCGGCTAAAAACCGAATATTTTTACCGAGTTGTTGATTGTAGACCTGGATAAAATGCTGGCATAAAACTGCCAAATCTTCTTTTCGGTCTCGCAAAGGCGCGATAACCATAGGAATCACATTGATCCGATAATATAAATCCTCCCGAAATTCGCCCTTGGCCATCATGTCTTCAAGGTTACGATGCGTCGCCGCGATGACTCGGACATCGACCGTAGTTGGAGTTAATCCTCCGATGCGCTCCACTTGACGTTCCTGTAAGACCCTGAGAATTTTGGCTTGTAACGATAAGGGCATATCTCCGATTTCATCAAAAAAAAGTGTCCCTTTGTTGGCCAATTCAATTTTTCCGATTTTACCGCCTTTACGTGCGCCAGTAAACGCACCATCTTCATAGCCGAACAATTCACTTTCGAGCAACGCTTCAGGAATTGCCGTACAGTTAATTGCCATAAACATCCCTTGTTGCCTAGGACTTAGATTATGAATCGCGCGCGCCAACATCTCTTTACCCGTTCCACTTTCCCCGCGAATCAAAACAGTCGACTTACCGGCGGCAACGACTTTAGCCCGCTCACGAATTTCACACATGACTTCACTATCACCCAAAATATCTTGAATCGTATACCCAGCATTTTGCAGGCTAAGTCGAGTGACGATTTGGCTGATTTCATCAAACCGCCGCAGGATCACAGCAATACCCTTTACCCCGTCTTCACCATCAATTGGCAAGGCACGCAAGACCATCTGAATCCGATTTATCTTGGTTTCGATATGCACTTCGCGTTCAACGACTCCGTCAGTGCTTTTACCTACATTAAGGATATCTGTCACAATTTGCGCTGTGAATAGGGAGGTTAGACTACGCGTCGTAAGCAAATTAGCACTAAATAACCGCTGGGCCGCCTGGTTGAAGTGGAGAATATTACCGTTAAGATCCGCAGTTAAAAGCCCTTCGTCGAGACAGTCGATAATAGAATTTAAATAGTGGTTGGAGGAAACGAGACCCGCCAAAAACTCTTGTTCCTTAAGTTTTAAGGCGATCGTTTCTGCCATCTTAGTTAAGAAAATTAGATAAGAATGTTGATTTTCTTGGACAAGTTCCGCTTGGGCGTCGGTAAAACAAATAAGCCCAATCGCCCCCACCGCATGACCATCCACATTGATAGGGGAAACAACTTCATATTTTTCCAAACAACTCCCCCGCGCTTTACAAGGAGTGCAAACAGGATGCTGTCCCGGCGTTTCGATGATAAACTGATGCCCAGTCCGCAAAACTTCCTGATACACATAACCCTGCTGGTCCATTGATTGACCGACCCCTTTGGCATATTTCCCCGTTCCGGCAATGCGCATCAGATTATGATCAGCTATCTCTATATCTATTTTTACGACGGTGGCAATCGCTTCTGCAATTTGTTGAACATAATCTTTAACGGCCATGAGTTCAACCATTCGAGTTACCTCCAATAGATTACTGATTCTGCTGCAGAAACCCCTTGTCATGCTATTAATATCACATTTTATTGTCATCCTGAGCGNAGATCCTTCGCTCTCGCTCAGGATGACACCAAAATAATTGCAGTGACTTGATATTTTATATCATTTTAGACTTTCTGCAGGGGAATCATTAATTATTTTTCACAAAGCCGATCACTATCATACTACCCTTCTACGGGGACCATGTAAACTATGCGTTAAGAAATCCCTAATTTTCGTTAATTGTTATGATAACCAGGAATTCCGCCCATCAAGAGTAATAGGCTGAACTCCTTACCTCGCAAGGACTCCAACCCATTTCTTATTTTGAACGGAAATAGTTATATGTGAATGAGCTAAAAGAATGCCCGCTGTGAAAGCCCAATATAATACAAAAAGCCTATTACCAAAATATTCACTAATATCGCAATCGGAGCACCGATCATGAACTTTAAGTGAGCGGTCTTGTGATGGAAATACTTCATTCCTGCATAAAGCCCAACTCCTCCGAAAGCAACCCCCATCAAGAGCAAACTTGCTTCGGGAGTTCTCCAGCGGTGCAATTTAGCCCGGCGTTTATCTCTCCCCATTGCCACAAAAACATAAGCATTCCAGATAACGTAGACTATCAGAAATATCTTTAAAATGAGCATCCACTCTCCTTCTAATTCGAAATTCGAGGTTCGGTGTACGGTGTTTGAAAATCAAACCTCGAAATTCGAACCTTGTTAAAGCCCGCTCCAGCGCTGGAAAAGTGTATGTTCAATCCCAAACTGATCCAAGACCCTTCCGACCACATGATTGATTAAATCCTGTATCTCTTTTGGATGGTGATAAAATCCCGGCGAAGCAGGCATAATCGTAGCACCCGCTCGTGCCAACCGCAGCATATTTTCCAAATGAATAATATTGTAAGGCATTTCACGTGGAACGACAACCAACGGACGACGTTCTTTCAAAGTAACTTGTGCAGCTCGTGCCAAAAGATGATCTCCCGTGCCGGTAGCCATCAGCCCTAGCGTATTCATCGAACATGGGATCACCACCATCCCACTAGTTCGATAAGAGCCACTAGCCAGTGAGGAAAAAAGGTTTGTGTTTTCATGGATATGTACGTTCTTCGGAAAAGCTGCCCGTTCGATCCCTGTTTCATAGGCGAATACTTTTTCTCCAGTCAAGGACATGACTAATTCAACCTGCCAATCCAGTTCAGCGAGGACATGAAGCAACGTGAGGGCATAAATCGAGCCACTTGCCCCTGTTAGGCCAATAATCATTCGTTTCGTCATAAGACACCTCCCACCTTGTACCTCTAAAGCCCTTAACTTCATGGTCTAGTTTACTTCGCCGTTTCTGAAAGATCCTTGTTTGCCAAAACGACGAGCTTGTCTTTGCGAATCATACTAATACCCCAAAAGATTACAGCAGCGCCTACCGCCTGCATCAAATGCAGCTGTTCCCTTAAAATAATGGCTGCAGTGATCACCGCAACTGCCGGAACCGCATACATATAAGCCATCACGCGATTCGCCCCAACTCGGCTGATGGCATGATACCAAACAACCAGTCCAAAAGCAGTCACTAGGACAATTGAAAAAAACATCGAGCCCCATGCTAAGAGCGGTATCTCTGACCAAGACAAGGCTTGCACACCTTTGGATCCAACCGCAAGGAGAAATATCATACCAAATAATGAAGAATAGGTGGTCGTTTTAAGGGCTGAATATTTGCTGAGCATCCGTTTAGCCAGTACCGGATACAAGCCCCATACGCACGAGGCCAAGATCCCGATCAGATCTCCGCGAAGCACATCCCAGCCTACAGCCAATTTGTTTGTTCCAAAAAGCAAGACAAAAACAACCCCCAAGAAGGATATGGCACTCCCCCGTCGCCCGCGAGCTGTCAACTGTTCTTGTCCCGCTAGCCAGGCAAAGATAGCCGCAAAAACTGGGGAAACCGCCAGCATTAAGGACGCATTGGTAGCGGTAGCATATTTTACTGCCGCCATAAACAAAGTCTGGTAAATAGTAACCCCTACCAGCCCAAGTATAGCCAATTCAAAACAATCCCTGATCTGAATACGAATGTTTTTTTCCAAAGCATACAGCAAAAGGAAAAGTATAGGGGTAGCTCCCACAAAACGAATAACCGTGAAAGTCAAAGGATCAAAACCCGCCATTCCCCATTTTCCAACAACGTAATTAGCCCCCCATACCAAAATAACGCACCAGAGTACCCAATCAGGGAAATCTTTTTTTGTAGTCATTAGTTTCCCTCTTTCTGCCTCACCCATACAAAAAACTCCTAGCATAATATAATGCAGGAGCCTTCAACTAACTTAGATAATGTAACAATTGTATCATCCTGACCGTACTCTTTCAATGAACGAATTTAATTGTTGACAAACCCTTAGGCTTCTTATATAATAACTTTTGTTACGCGGTCGTGGCGAAACTGGCAGACGCGCTAGATTCAGGTTCTAGTGCTCGCAAGGGCATGGAGGTTCAAGTCCTCTCGACCGCACCACTTTAGAAATTACTGTACACCCCGAAATACACCCCAAATACACAGGATCGAGGTTGCATCTCGGTCTTTTGTTTTTTGTTATTTT
>OMOF01000564.1 GCA_900290375.1 Candidatus Desulfosporosinus infrequens | reverse complement strand
ACTTTTGTCTTTCATGTTCCTAGCCATGGCCGCTGGGGCTTTCCTTGTTCCTCCGAGCTATTTTATGATTGCGGTGGTATTGGAGTTTGTTTTGTTGTTTACCATTCCGGTGATGAACCGTCGTGCTTTGGCGCGCGGAGACGAGCCCGCCGTAGGATTGACAGGAGGTTTAGCCATGGTCTTTGCTGCTTGTGTCAGTCGCGGCGACTTCTGCCGGACTTGCAGTACTTGGTCAAGCAGCATTGGTAACTTTTATTGTCTTTGCCGGCTTCGGTGCATACGGGCTTATGACGAAACGTAATTTGAGCAGTATGGCCAAAGTGCTCTTCATTGGCCTATTAGTTCTGCTAGGGATTATGATTCTCTCGGTGTTTTTTAGCAGCTTTATGAGTCCGTTCGGATTGTTGATTGGCATAGGCGGAGCAATTCTTTTTAGTTTGATGACTGCTCTAGACTTCCAACGCGCAAAGTATGCTACAGCAGACAATGCCGTGATGGTAACACTCAGTATTTTCTTGGATTTTGTCAATCTATTTACATTTATTCTTGATATCTTTTTATTAGTCGGCGGCGGTGGTCGCAAGCGCTAGTCATATTTAAAACCCACGTTCTATCAGTCAGAGATAGTAACGTGGGTTTACAAATAGGTAGAAGCTTTTATACTACAGGGTCTATCTACAAACGATTAAAATTGCGGGAGGTATAACACGAAATGACCAAAAACCATTCAGCGCTCTTGGTGATGGATGTTCAAAACGGTATAGTGTCGCATTTTGCTGAAAAGCTCGAAGTGATGGCCCCTTTCCAACGTGCTGTGAAAGCAGCTCGTCAAACGGGGACACTGGTAATTTTCGTTCGTGTGGGTTTCCGCACTGACTATCCAGAAGTGAGCGCACAGAATAAGTCGTTCTCGGCCATTACAGAGTGTGGGGGTTTTACTGTCTCCGATTCTTCAACGCAAATTCATGACTCTGTCGCGCCACTTCCGAACGAACCTGTGGTAACCAAATTGCGGGTGAGCGCATTTACCGGCAGTGACCTTGAGGTCATTCTTACATCTCAGCAAATTAACACACTCGTCTTAACAGGTATCGCAACTAGCGGTGTTGTACTCTCTACTCTACGTGAGGCCGCTGATAAGGATTACGGACTAGTCGTTCTTTCTGACGCTTGTCTCGATGGGGACCCACAAGTGCATCGCGTATTAATGGATAAGGTATTTCCTCGCCAAGCGGATATCATGACCGTTGATGAGTGGGCTGAAGGATTGAGTTAAACTCATACTTTGAAGAGCATTAAAGCTGGAAAGATACTTAAAGATGCAGTTCAATGATATAAACGTATCCCTTCTCATAGGCGACAGAGCATGGTTATTAATTAAACAGCATACATTACAAAAAGATGGCTCAGCAGAATTTCGTAACTGCTGAGCCTATCCTTCTATTGTCTGTCGATAATATTTTTCAATCTTCCGCTCTTATAAATGCCTCTTTGCACTTCCTGCCTTTCTACATATGAATTGGTTTCAAATCACCCAGAACGAAAAACTGACATGCTTTTTAATACTTTTTTCGCTGTTTACCTGCATTGAACTCCAGATCGAGACTATAATAATTTAAAGGTGGTGAATTCAAAAATGTCAGATCCCAATGGCTACATACGTCGTACCAGAATCGGGTGGTTGCTCCTGATAGGATTAGCCACGGTTTTTGCTCTTTTATATCTTAGGTCCGCCCTCTATCCCGGACCTATAGACCCTTCAGTGACTAAGTTTTTTTCACTGGCTGTGGCCAATAAGGCCAGAATATACAATTCAGCTCCCCGCATTCTCTATATAATACAGTTTATTTTTCAAACCGCTCTTTTAATTTGGTTACTCTTTAGTTCTGTGGGACAGACTTTCTTTCTGCGCATCCAGAAGATCAGCAGACTCTATTGGTTGGTCTCGGCTATATCCATCATGAGCATCTGGCTTCTGCTTAAATTTCTTTCCCTGCCTTTTTCTTATTACACCGGATACTACTGGCAAAAGATCTGGGGTTTTAGTACACAGACTCCGGGAGCTTGGTGGATTGAATATTTGAAAAATGCTGGAATTGAGCTCATCATTACTCTAG
>OMOF01000018.1 GCA_900290375.1 Candidatus Desulfosporosinus infrequens | reverse complement strand
TTCTGCATAACAGTTGTTTCAAGCTCGGCTGTCCAAATTGGAGGGGGGCTATAGGTCCCCATCCCCCCCGTGTTCAGCCCAAGATCGCCCTCTAAAGCCCGCTTATGGTCCTGAACCGGAACCATAGGGCACGCCGTTACACCATCTGAAAAACAAAGCAAGCTGACTTCTTGCCCTTCCAGGAATTCTTCAATGACCAGCTTCTTGCCAGCTGAACCAAACCCACCGTCCATTATTTCATCAACAGCTTGAAGAGCCGTTTCCAAGTCCATGGCCACAATGACACCTTTACCAGCAGCTAACCCATCCGCCTTCAAAACACAAGGGGCTCCGATCGACCTCACATAAGCCTTCGCTGGCAAAGACTCTTCAAACGTTGCCCACTTCGCTGTCGGAATCTGCGCGCTTTCCATTATACTTTTAGCAAAGGATTTACTCCCCTCTAACTGGGCTGCCGCTTGGGTCGGTCCAAAAATTCGCAAACCCGCTTGGTTAAAGGCATCCACGATTCCCAAACTCAAGGGGTCTTCTGGCCCAACGAGGGTCAAATCGATCGTCTCTTTGAGTGCAAATTCCACTAACGCCGGTATATCATGGGACGGAATCGGAACATTCCACAATATAGTCCCTGCATTTCCCGGTGCCACAAATAACTGGTCGAGTTCGGGGCTTTGCGCTAGCTTCCAAGCCAAAGCATGTTCCCGCCCTCCATTACCAACGATCAATACGCGCAGGTTTTTCACTTTTTCACCTCATTCCTCCAAAAATACAAAACTCTCATCTCGGTAGGGGCAATTCATGAATTGCCCCTACAATAATTTCTGATCCGCAAACATGAACACCCAACGGTCATGTCTAATGCTGAAAATGCCGCCGATGCGTAAAGACCATAATTATGTTCAGGCGATTGGCAGCTTCAATGACCGCGACATCTTTGAGAGATCCGCCCGGCTGAACGATCGCCCGAATCCCGGCCTTGGCCGCCGCTTCGATCGAATCAGGGAAAGGGAAAAAAGCATCGGAGGCCAAATAAGCCCCTTTAACCTTATCTCCGGCTTGTTCAAGGGCAATCTGGACAGATCCTACTCGATTCATTTGTCCGGCTCCAACACCCAGGGTTTGGCTACGATTTGTAACCACAATGGCGTTAGACTTCACATGTTTCACAACTCGCCATGCAAAATCAAGCGCTAAAAGATCCTCCGCCGTAGGTTTAAGATCTGTCACTACGTCCCATTCGCTGACAGGTGTTGTCCCTCGATCGACCTCTTGAACGAGATATCCCCCATCAACACTTTTCAACATCCAACCGGTACCCGTTTGAGCGGCATCCCCTCTCCCGACAATATAGAGGCGGAGATTGGCTTTCGCACTCAGAATTTCTCGGGCTTCTGGACTGAATTCCGGGGCAATGATCACTTCATAGAAGCACTCTTTAATGACATCTGCACAGGCTCCGTCCACCACCCGATTGAAGGCGATGATACCGCCAAAAGCAGAGACCGGGTCGGCTGCGAAGGCAATCTCATAAGCCTCGAGGGGCGTCTTGCCCAAAGCAACTCCACAAGGATTGGTGTGTTTGATAATCGTCGCCGCGCAAGTATCAAACTCACGCACAATCTTCCAGGCGGCATCCATGTCCACCCAATTATTATACGAAAGCTCTTTCCCTTGAAGTTGTCTCCCGTTGGCCAGGGTACCCTCCCCTGCTTCTGAATTAATATAAAACGCTGCCTTTTGCTGCGGATTTTCTCCATAGCGCAACTCTTGAACCTTTTGTGCCGTTAGACGAAGCATTGTCGGAAAACCGCCCGACGGTTCTACTTGTTGTTCCAAGTAACCGGCAATAAGTCGGTCATACTCCGCCGTGTGGGCAAAGGCTTCGGCTGCCAGGCGCTTGCGCATGCCTGCCGGAACTGTGCCCGCTTCGCGCAGGACCTTTAAAACCTCGCCATAGGATTTTGGATTGACCAATACGCAAACCCGCCCGTGATTTTTGGCTGCGGCGCGCACCATCGTTGGGCCGCCGACGTCGATATTTTCAATCGCCTCTTCAAAACTCACTCCCGGCTTGGCAATCGTCTCCCGAAACGGATAAAGATTGACCACAACTAAATCAATAAAGTGAATTCCATTTTGCTCCATTTGCTCCCGATGTTCCGCGCTGTCCATCGCTAAAATTCCACCGTGGATTAACGGGTGCAATGTCTTGACCCGGCCATCCAAAATTTCCGGAAAACCTGTGACTTCACTTACATACTTAACCGCAACATTAGCTTCATCTAGGGTTTTAAACGTCCCCCCAGTCGAGATCAATTCAAACCCTAACTCCACAAGTCCACGCGCTAAATCAACAATCCCCGTCTTATCTGAAACGCTGATGATCGCTCTTCGTTTCATTCTAACCCCTCCTGCAATAATATCTGTACTCGACGCCCAGTGCGCTCTATTTTCCCTAATACCAACCTCCGCACGGCTTCGGGATAGAGACGATGTTCGACCTCTAAAATTCTCTGCGCCAAACTCTCTTCCGTATCCCCCGACAACACGGGCACCGCTTCCTGTAAAATAATAGGTCCACTATCTAAACCTTCATCCACTAAATGGACCGTACACCCGCTCACCTTGACCCCATATTCGAGAGCTTGACGCTGGGCATGGAGCCCCGGAAAAGCGGGAAGCAACGAAGGATGGATATTCATGACTGGAAAATTGGCCTGACGAATAAAATGCGGTCCTAACACTCGCAAAAATCCCGCCAAAAGTAAAAGCTCCACCCGTAGCTCCCGCATCCAGATCAGAAGATCCTCCTCTTGCGCTTGACGATGAGGGTAATCTCTAACTTGGAAAACTCGGGTGGGGATTCCTGCGGCCTTAGCTCGTTCGAGTGCACCAGCACCTAATTGGTCCGTTCCCACAGCCACAATCTCAATAGGAAGGCTACCGCTTGCGCAGGCTGTAATTAAGGCTTGAAGATTACTCCCCCGACCAGACGCCAGTATCGCGGTCCTCAATAAGACACACCTTCTCCGAGTATTACGCTTCCCATTACAAAGCTCTTTTCTCCCAACTCACCGAGCGCCAAACGCACAGAACCCTCATCTTCAGGGCGGACAATAATCACAAACCCAACGCCCATGTTAAAAGTCCGATACATCTCTGGCCAAGCTACATCTCCTAGACTTTGAAGCAGGGTGAAGATCGGAGGGCGTTCCCAAGCAGACGTGTCGATCCGAACTCCTAGACCGGGAGGCAAAACTCGGGGGACGTTATCCGTTAAACCTCCTCCAGTGATATGGGCCATCCCCAGGATCTCTCCCCCTGGGAGAAGCGGTAAAATTGACTTAACATAAATCCGTGTCGGACGAAGGAGTGCCTCTCCGAGCGATTCACCGAGCTCGGGAAACACTTCAGCTAAAGAATACGTTTCAAATACTTTGCGGGCCAAAGAATACCCATTGCTATGTAGACCGGTGGAAGGCAAGCCAATCAGCACATCCCCCGCTTGAATTTTGGATCCGTCAATCAACTGATCCCGATTCACAGCGCCTACGGAGAAGCCGGCAATATCATATTCGTCCTCAGCATAGAAACCCGGCATTTCTGCCGTTTCCCCTCCGATCAACGCACAGCCTGCCAATTCGCACCCTTTCGCAATCCCGCCTACCACCTCGGCCACCCGCCCAGGCTCCACTTTGCCGACGGCTAGATAATCAAGGAAAAACAATGGTTCCGCCCCTTGAACTAAAATATCATTGACACACATGGCTACTGCGTCTTGTCCAATACTATCATGCTTATTCATCTGAAACGCAAGGCGCAGCTTGGTTCCCACGCCATCCGTTCCGGAAACAAGCACAGGGTCCGGATACTTATTTAGGTCCAGTTTAAAAAGTCCGCCAAACCCTCCCAGTCCGCCGATGACCTCCGGACGAAGTGTCCTAGCGACTGCAGGTTTAATGCGTTCCACGACTTCGTTCCCGGCCTGAATGTCGACGCCAGCATCTCGGTATGAGTATCCCAACCTTCATTCCTCCTCACTTTTTTTGCCAATCATCACCCGCAAGAAGTCCGCATTTCAAAATTATTTTTACCACAATTAAAGTTTGAGACTGTAATGGGATACCTTCCGTTAAAACAAGCCAAGCAAACGGAATCCGTACCTAGGGCCCGAAGTAAGCCTTCTTCCGAGATATAGTGCAGAGAGTCCGCTCCGACAAACTTCCGAATTCCCTCAATATCTAATTGATTGGCGATAAGTTTCTCCCGCTCTGCCGTGTCAATTCCGTAGTAGCAGGGATAAGATACAGGCGGAGAGCTGATCAAAAAGTGGACTTCTTTGGCGCCGGCTTTTTTGACCATTTCCACCAGCTTGCAACTAGTCGTTCCACGGACGATCGAATCATCAATCATAACCACACGTTTATCTTTGAGAACACTCGTATTAGCATTGAGTTTTAGACGAACGCCTACTTCTCTCATAGCCTGAGTTGGTTGAATAAACGTTCGACCGACATAACGGTTTTTGATCAGTCCTTCTCCAAAAGGCAACCCCAAGGCCGTGGCATACCCCAGTGCTGAAGCAGTGCCTGAGTCCGGAACCGCGATCACAAGATCCGCTTCAATTGGACATTCACGAGCTAATTCAATACCCATCCTGCGCCGGCTCTCAGATACGTTCAACTGATCGATTGTGCTATCCGGCCGAGCAAAATAGATATATTCAAAAGCACAAGAGGCTCGTTCAGTTTTTGTAAGTCCCATGAAGGTGTGTATCCCCTCTTCATCAATTACGACAATTTCGCCGGGTTCCACATCCCTAATAAACTCTGCGCCGATAGTATCGAGGGCACAACTTTCTGAGGCCAGACAATACCTCTCACCCAGCTTCCCAATGCATAAAGGCCGGACACCATGGGGATCTCTAAGTCCAAAAAGTTTGTCTTCTGCCAAGATCACAAGCGCGTATGCGCCACGAAGGTCCAGCATAGTTTTGACCAGGGCATCTTCCATGGACTCCCGGCGATAGCGAGTAATGAGGTTAATAATCACTTCACTATCAATCGTGGTTTGGAAAACCGCCCCGTTTTTCCCCAGTTCTTCCCTTAATTCTGCCGCATTGGTTAAATTGCCATTATGCGCCAAGGCCATCATACCTTTTTGGTAGTGTACCACCAAGGGCTGGGCATTCGCGAGTAGGCTTGATCCTGTAGTAGAGTAACGAACATGCCCGATCGCCATTTTTCCCTTCAAACTCTCCACAACACAGTCAGAAAATACTTCCGATACCAAACCCATTCCTTTATGCAAAGCAATGTTATGTCCATCGGAAACCGCAATTCCTGCACTTTCCTGCCCGCGGTGCTGTAAGGCATAAAGCCCGTAGTAAGTTAGACGAGCTACCTCCTGATCAGGAGAATAAATCCCAAAGACACCACATTCCTCTTTTGGCTTGTCCTCACTAAAATCAAACACGTTCAGTCCCCCTCTCTACCTTAGGCCGGTGCAAGGACCTCTTTGACCCGACGAAAAACTTCTTGATAGGCTTCTTCGAGGCGTCCGAGATCCTGTCGAAAACGGTCCTTGTCCAGCTTCTCCCGAGTTTCAATATCCCAGTAGCGGCAAGTATCGGGAGATATTTCATCTCCAAGATAAACTTTTCCGTCTGCAATCCCGAACTCTAACTTAAAGTCAATCAGTTCAATTCCCGCTTTGGCCAAAATGTCCTGTAATATTTTATTGATTTTCAAGCCCGAAGCCTGAATCTCTTGAGTATCCGCAGCACTTGCCCAGCCCATTGCCGCGATATGGGTTTCATTGACCATTGGATCTCCCAGTTCATCATCTTTATAATACAATTCCACAACGGGTTGGGAGAGCACAAAACCCTCCGGCACAGCCAGCCGCTTGCCTAAGCTCCCGGTCACAACATTGCGCACAACCACTTCGAGCGGAATCATTTCTAGAGAACGCACGAGCATATCTCGGTTGCTTAGAAGACGAACAAAGTGGGTTAGAATTCCTGCTTTTTCTATTTCTGCAAAGAAGAGTGCCGATAACTGGTTATTGATTTCTCCCTTATCGTGGATTGTTCCTTTTTTCTTTCCATTTAGAGCAGTCGCATCATCTTTATAGGCTACCCATAAATAGTCGCTTTCATCTGTCGCATAAACTTTCTTGGCTTTTCCCTCATATTTTAAAGCTAACTTTTCCATTAATCTTACCCCTTTCAATCGTCAGTTTATTAGTGCAAGCAGGGACGGTTCTTTGCAATCAGGGACGGTTCTTACTTGCATGCATGTTTCTGAATCTTACTTGGTCAAATGAGACCTAAACGCTGAAAAATATCTGCTACATGCTTAGTATGGTACTTATAATCGAACAAAGCTGCAATTTCTTCCTCGTCTAAATATTCCCCAATACTTAGGTCTCGGCCAATCAGGCTTTGAAATTGTTCCCTGGTATTCCAGGCCTCCATAGCATTGCGTTGAACCAAAGCGTAGGCAGCTTCTCTGCTCACACCCTTTTCAACTAAAGCCAGCATCACGCGTTGTGAAAAAATCAAACCATAACCCTTAGCAATGTTCTCCTTCATTTGTTCTGGAAACACCAGCAAACGATCCATAAGTTGGGTCATCTTGTAAAGCATATAATCTAAGGCGATGGTACTATCCGGCAAAATCATGCGTTCGGCTGAAGAGTGGGAGATATCCCGTTCATGCCATAAGGCTACGTTCTCCAAAGCGACTTGGGCATTCGCACGAACCACGCGGGCCATTCCACAAATACGTTCCGGCGTAATGGGATTTTTCTTGTGCGGCATGGCAGAAGATCCTTTTTGCCCTTTTCCAAAAGCTTCTTCGACCTCATGAACATCGGTCCGCTGTAAGTTGCGCAGCTCGGTCGCCATCTTATCGAGTGAACTGGCAATTCCCGCGAGTGTTGTCATATAACAGGCATGCCGATCGCGTTGGAGTATTTGATTTGAGATTAGAGCTGGTTCTAAGTTAAGAACTTGGCAAACATGCGCTTCAACTTGAGGATCTACATTAGCAAATGTTCCCACTGCACCAGAAATTTTCCCAACCCGTATCTCCTCACGGGCAAAAGCTAGGCGCCTCTTTTGACGCCTGATTTCGTCATACCACACAGCGACCTTCAAGCCAAAGGTGATCGGTTCGGCGTGGATCCCATGCGTTCGGCCCATCATGATTGTGTCACGATGTTCTAACGCCCTGCGGCGAAGGACAGCTTCCAAAGCTTCTATTTTAACTAACAGAATATCGGACGCTTCAACCAACTGCAAGGACAAGGCCGTATCGAGGACATCTGAAGAGGTAAGGCCGAGATGAATGTATTTTGCTTCATCTCCTACATTCTCAGCCACATTAGTCAAGAAAGCCAACACATCATGTTGGGTCACTTCTTCAAGGGCTTGTACCCTCTCCCAAGAAAAAGAAGCCTTCTCACGAATGACCTCAACCGCCTCATTCGGAATCTTCCCTAGTTTGGCCCACCCTTCGCACGCTGCGATTTCAATTTTCAACCATAGAGCAAGCCGATGTTCGTCTGTCCAAATCCCTCCCATTTCAGGAAGCGTATATCGTTCGATCATACTAAAATCTCCTTTTTCCTGAATGATCCCTCATCATTTCCTCAGATTCCTTCACTTAACTTTAATTGCAACGCTTCATCTTTCGCCTCGATATCTTTCAACATCTGCGCTCGAAAGTCTCTAACTTTATTACTTAAGGCTCCATCCTGAATGGCCAGGATCTGTACTGCCAGCAACGCAGCATTGCGGGCCGCTCCGATGCCTACGGTCGCAACTGGAATTCCGGGAGGCATTTGTACAATAGAGTAAAGGGCGTCAATTCCCTCCATCGCGCCACTGCTCAACGGAACACCAATCACTGGTAAAATTGTTGCCCCCGCGACAACCCCCGGTAAATGGGCCGCTAACCCTGCCGCCGCAATGATGATCTTTCCTCCTTGAGCTTCAAAAGCTTTCACCCAGTCTACTGTTCTATCTAATGTCCTATGAGCAGAAGAAATTTTAACTTCAAATTCAAGTTCAAATTGACGGAGAACTTTCATGGCTTCTTCCATGATTTTGTAATCTGAATCGCTCCCCATAATAACCCCAATCTGGCTCATTCTATTTTCGCTCCTCTCGCCCCTTTTTTGTACGAACTTTTAGCAACGCCTCAAAACTTGACCTCAGCCGAGTGCTTTTTATACCAAGCAGAAGCCCAGGAAGGGCAAATTTCTCCCTTTAATAAGAGTGAAACCTACCCGCCTGGGCTTTTATCCCTTCGGTGTAATTTGATTTTTCAATCAAATCTGTACCACTCGGACAAGTCACTTGCCCTAGGTACACTTTCGCTCATAGTCAGGCCATTTACGGTAGCCCGGTAGAAACTTGCGGACCATATTTCCGCGGTTATATGAACTCCTTATAAATTTTTTGACGTTTAGTTCATTCTACAAGAAGGTGTTATTAAGGTCAAGGGAAAATCGAACATTGATATATATCTTATTAATAACGTTCGATTTATTCCAAAAATTATCTCGAACCATCCCGACCCTCTCCCAATCCAGTTTTAAAAAATGATATAATCAACCTGTAGCTTATTATGAGTATTAGTTAACTGATAGCATAAACAAGGTTGGAAAGCAAACTCAAAAGCAATTATGCAAAGAAATGACAACGTGTTTTGAAAGGAGTTAACACCATGGATTCCGACTGCCGATATGATCTAAAAGGCTTTTCTGCTGATCTTGGCCTCCCGATCGAAGACATCGCCGATCTTTTCTCTGATTTCATCAAGGAAATCAATTCAGAAATTCTTAAAGCAAAAGCCTTTCTATCTGAAAAAAACTTAGCCCAATTAGGACTCATCAATCATAATATCAAAGGAATTTCAGCTAACTATAGGATTCAAGATATTCACGAGGAAACATTAGTAATTAGTAACGCTTTAAAAAATGGTGACCTAAAGTCCATTGAATCCCAGTTCGATAATTTTTTCATCGTTTCAGACAATGCGGTCCAAGAAATTATCCGCTATTTCGATCGAAATGGTATGATTATCGAGAAATAGTCATCGTGAAGATGATCTTCGAAAAGGTTGAGTTAAAAGCAATTTACACATCTCGTTCTTACTAATTGGTTTACTGAAATAATATCCCTGTATAACATCGCAACCGAGACTTTCCAGCAATTTAACCTGCTGTTCTTCTTCTACCCCTTCAGCCACAGTTGTTAGATTTAAAGTGTGCGCCAATCCGATTATATGTTTGACAATCTCAAAATCTACTTTCTGCGTAACAAAATTTTGGATAAAGACTCTATCAATTTTAATTTCATCGATGGGAAAATCTTTTAGATAGGCTAAAGATGCCTGGCCTGTGCCGAAATCATCGATCGATAGTTTATAACCTTTTTCTTTGAGTGCCTGCATTTTCTTTTGTGATTCATCATAATTAGCCATTATTGCACTTTCCGTGATTTCGATTTTTATTCTTTCCGGATTCAGATCATACGCCTGCGCAAGATTTAAAATTCTATCCTCCAAGCACGGATCGTTAAACTGTAGCGCTGATACGTTGATAGAGAGATTTGAAGTTGGAATATTTTTCCGGGTGAGTTCG
>OMOF01000293.1 GCA_900290375.1 Candidatus Desulfosporosinus infrequens | reverse complement strand
AAGTGTATTATGAAATTAGTCAATTCATTGTAGAGCTTAGCGCCACCTGTTTTCACAGTGCAAGGATTTAATTCAATGATTGGACTCCGGCCTTTTACAAGTAGTGAATAGTACTTAGGCACAGTCTGTCTCTATTTAATTAAGTTAACTAGCTGGTTTATATACATCCAGATTCAAAAATGTTTCAATCTCACGCCCTTGAGAATCTTTTACAATTTTCCATGTCTTAACCACATATCCTTTAGCTCCAGCTCGACCTTTAATCACTTTTTGAATTTGGTGCTTAAATTGTACTGTCTTGTCCGTTTTCTTACCATAAAGTTGCACAGTTAATACGCCAGACTGGACATTTGTACGAATATAAATAAGACTCCCCGTGTTATTTTTAAACTTCAAATCTACAGTTGGATAATATACGGTCGCATCTTGTCCAAGCGGCACATACGTTACAGGCACTTCGTGAGGAACTCTTTCTAAAATCTGTAAATTTGCCAATATTACGGCATTATATAATGTAGAAGACACTTGGCAGACCCCTCCACCGATGTCCTCAACGTATCGATCATCCTTGATTATTTTTGCAATCTTATATCCCTTGTCCAGGGTACGCTCACCTACAGTGCCATTGAAAGAAAAAATGTCCCCTGGTTTGATCTCTTTTTTATCAAGTGCTGTACTAGCCAACGCCAAATTGACGGTGCGGTTTTCCTCCTCAACGGAGAAGTTTGTACTAAATTCTCCGATTACTCCATCAAAGGCCAAATCCTTAACGGTCTTAATACCTGATTGTGCTTGGTCATTCATTAGAGTTACTTCGATTCGTTTAGGCATTTGGTTCAAATTTTTACCTTCTATTTGTTTAATTATTTTATCATTAGAAGGAATCCTTGCGGGAATAGAATCCGTCATAAGAAATTTGTTGTTTTCAATTTTGTAGGTAGCATCTATGGCAGGCTGTTCAAATTGTGCTAACTTAACTTTTAAAGTTTGGTTGGCTTTGACATTATCTATTCTAACCGTTGCCTTAATTATTTGACCTGGATTATTTTTAATGTCAGCTAAGATCTTTGCTTTATCTATTTCTGCCCCAAGATCCTGCAAAGAAACTGGAATCTCTACCTTATTGTAATCCAAGATTATCTTTTGAGCCAATTTACTTTGCTGCCATTTTTCAATTAACTTTTCTGAAGCGGTATAATTGACACCGCTTAAGTCTAAATCTTCAACTTTGGTTCCTCGTGGAAGAACGGAACCAGAGGTGAGGTTATTTTTAGGCGCCAACACAGTTGCACAACCTATCGAAGATACTATAATAAGCCCCAATGTTAAGAAAAATATTTTGTTGTTCCTGAACCGATATTCTTTCATTTTCGCCCTCTTCTCTGTTATTTATATCAGTTCATCCAAGGGAATATGCGGCATGCTATTTCTTAGTTTATTTTTCGTAATAATGCAAGAAATTATTAGTAATTCCTTATTTCTCAATAATTAATATTTTATTTACAATTTAAGGTACTACCTATTACAAGTTTAGGAGTAACTAAATGAAATTTTTACCATTCTAAGCTATTAATACAATAAATATTTTGAATATAAAAAGCAAATAATTGGAATATGAAACGAAGGGTAAATTTCATTACTTATGTTTAGAATATAAAGGTAAAATATCTGGAGGTGTTTAAAATATGATGATTAGAGATACGTTAAATGGTATTGAAACCAGTGATAATATTTCCATATTGTTGCCAGAAGTTAAAAAAAGTAGTGAAACTTCCATAAGTTATAACGGTCTTCTAAGCAATAGTGGTGCTGAAAAAGTTTATCTACATTATGGCTTTGATGGTTGGAGTAATTCAGAAACAGTTGCAATGAAGAAAAGCTTATCCGGTGTATTTAACGCAGAAGTTAAAATAAATGGTAAAGACGAATTAAATTTCTGTTTTAAAGATAATGCAAATAACTGGGACAATAATAATGGTTCTGACTGGAAGGTAGAAATCAAATAAAACTATTCCCTTATTATGTATAGTGTAGTGATTGTAAAAGAGACAAATAGGCTCAGCAGACTAATACTGCTGAGCCTATTTTATTGAACTGTATTTTAAAATGTCTTACCCGCTTCCAAACTTAGAACCTTCCAGACTGGAATTGAGAGTCATGCGGTAGTCAACATTACTAGATTGATGCTTCGGTTACATTCTTCTTTAGAATAATATTAATAACAAGCAAAAGAATGATGAATCCAGAGACAACTCCGCACAACAAAAAGCCCATCCCTGGACCTAACTTTTCGGTTATACTTCCAGCAAATAGGTTTCCGATGGGAGTAGTACCTAAAAAGGCAAACGAGTAGACACTCATTACTCTGCCCCTGAATTGGCTACTGGAATTAAGTTGAATGGCCGAGTTTACAGTGACAATAAAGATAATATTAATGAAACCGATAATGGCAAACATACCAACTGCGAGCGGAAATGAATGGATGAAGTTGAGTAAAACGAGAAGTGCGGAAACTAAAAAACCGCTACCGACAAGGATCTTAAGACTGGGATTGCCCTTCACCCAGGAAGCAACCAGAAGGGCCCCTATGAGAGAGCCTGCGCCAGAAGCAGATAAGAGTAAACCAAAGCCGTGTACGTCTTGTTTCAGGACTATGGTTGCGTAGATAGGTATGATCACATTGAAATTCATAACAAAAGTTCCGACTGCTAACATAGACAATACTGCAATGAGCAGGATTGGGGAGTGGCGAATGTAGCGCAGCCCTTCCATGATTTCACTGAGTACTTTTTTCTCTGCCTTTTTAATCAGGACAGATTTAGTTTCGATTAAATAAAGACTAATAATAACAGGTATAAAGCTCAGACCGTTAAGAAAAAATAATGGTCCTGCACCATACCAAGCCATTAAAGCTGCTGATAAGGCTGGTCCAATCATGCGGGCTACATTCACAATAGCTGAGTTTAATCCAACCGCGCTACTAATATCTTTTCTATCCACCAATTCTGGTACATAGGCTTGTCTTGTCGGAAGATCTAAAGTGTTTGCTAAACCGAGTAGCGCTGCTAACAGGAGAACTTCCCAGTAAACGATATGTCCTGACCATACTAAGAGAGCTAAGGCGAAAGCCTGTAGCATTAAAAAGACCTGGGTGAAAAGAAGTAAGGTTTTTTTTGGGTATCGATCGATAACTACTCCCGCGAATAGTGAGAAACACAATACAGGGCCGAACTGAGCAACTCCAAGCAAACCTAGCAGAAATGCAGATTTTGTCATCGTATAGACTAGCCACAGTTGGGCAGTAACCTGCATCCAGGTGCCAATTAGAGAAATACATTGTCCAAACCAAAAATAGCGGAAATTGCGATGGGTCAAGGCAGGAAATGTTGTTTTAAATACAGTTACTATGGTTGTACAATTAATCTGAAATCATCTCCTTGTTTACAAAATATGTAAAAGTACCAAGTGTTTCCATTACGACATTGTCTACTGTATCAAGTCTGAGAAGTCCCTTTTCACTTTTTCATCAGATTCTATTGTCATATATTATCACTACTTAACTTATTTTTCTAATGAATATCATAACCTTCACAGAACCTTAAGAATTGACCTATAGGAAGGCTGTTGTGATGGCAGTTTGCAATCCTAAAAATCGGCTCGGGCGATTTAAATAGCATGGAAGGGGATGCCTTATAGTGAATTAGTTCACCCAACATCAAAGCTTTGAATGGAATGCGGCATTACTTACACCTCTGAGGTTATCTTGCATAGGATGCTTTCAAAAGGAGGTATGAGTATGGCGTTAAATGTATTTGCCTTTTATAACGGTTTAAACGAACACTCCAAGGGCTATCCCTATCTTAAAAGCTACGGGAATATCATCAACCAATTAGAACTTTTCCAGGTAGCTATACAAAATGATGGAACGTTACTAGGCCAGCCGAGTCGACGGCTAATTAATGAAGCACATGTTATGGGAATCAAAGTCCTTTTGACTGTTAGCAATCTAACTTCACAAGGTTTATTTTCGACCGCTTTGCTTGGGCGGTTGGTACGAGATCAAGACTTTGCCAACCTTGTTTGGCAAAACATAAAAAATCTTTTAGTTGAGTATCAATATGATGGGGTTAATCTCGATTTGGAGAAAGCAGACCCTTTAGACCGTCCCCTTTTTAGTCAGCTTATTCAAACGTGGTCAACTCTATTTCAAAAGGCAAGTTTCCTGGTTACAATCGACGTTCCTGGTAAATCATCCAGTGAACCACTTTCAATTTGGGAGGGCTCTTTTGATTATCAGGCGATTGGGCTGGCAGTCGATGAAGTGATTCTTATGACCTACGAAGAACATTGGCCGGGGGGTCCTCCAGGATCGATTGCTTCTCTTCCTTGGGTTACCGAAATTTTGAAATATGCACTGGCTACTATTCCACCTCAAAAAATCTCTATGGGTATCCCTCTTTATGGGTATGATTGGCCAGAGATAGGGGTAGCCAAAGCAATAAGCTATCCACAAGCCATTGGGTTGGCACTAAGGTACGGGGTCCCGTTGTTATGGGATGTAATTCAGCATAGTATGTATTTTAGCTACGAGGTTATGGGGGTTCGCCATACAGTGTATTTTGAAGATCCCCGTAGCTTAAAAGACAAACTAGACCTTGCGGCAAGCATGGGCTTACGGAGTGTAGCACTATGGGAAATGCACCTTAGTTATCCACTTGCTTGGGAAGTACTCCGACCTTATGTCAGTCGCTCTTAGATTAAGTAAGGGATTTCAGAATGCGTATCCATTGCAATGGACATGCCGCCTCGAAATCCCCTAAATCGTCTTTTTGTTTTCACTGTGCCCGGTAAAAGTAATCACTCGGCAATTTTAGGCAAGTAGCAATGTCCATCAGCATCAATGACTGAACAGTAACGATCGATAAACTCTTGAGGGAGCTTCTTAATTAACAACACAGGGATAGTGGATTTGTTAAGCACGCTATGTGCTAAACTGCCATGGATCAGACCTTTTAGACTGGTTAGACCTCGTGTACCCATAATTATTAAATCAAAAGCATTTTTTGTTGCATAATCAAGAATTGCCTGAACGGTATCGGAAATACCCGAATTTGAATATACTACCTGCTGATTGACGGTATGACCTCTCTCTGAAAATATTTCATTTGTTTTGGCAATTATCTCAGAATACTGCCGTATTTTTGTTGAATCAACTCCACCCATCAAGTGTTGCACCCAGTCCAAATTAGGGTTAGTCAACGAGGGTTCCATTAAAGTTTGATCTTCTTCTCTAGAACCAAGAACGGCTTCTTGTACATGCAAAACAATTAAATGCATATTAGGCACACTATAAAATAGGTTAGCTGCATAAACGGCTGCAGAAAAGGAATGTTGTGTTCCATCAGAGTAAAGAAGCACCTTTAACATATTGGATTCTGTCATGTCAAACACCCACCCACTTATTTTATTTTAGCTTAATTAGATTGCATGATTGTCTCGGTTTGTTTTCTAGAAAGAACTGGAACTCGTATCTGTCGAAACAGAATCAATTACTTTACACGCCACTGATTTCTTCCCATTATCACCAATTCCACAGTTAAGCATAGCTTTTGCTCTTGCTAAAGCATTAGTTGTAGAAGCGAAAATTTCATTCTCCGATAAAAATACATTGTCAATACCAACATCAGCCTCGACATCTGACTTCTTAAGTATTGAGTCGAGTTCAGGCGTCACACCACTGATGATCAGGACTCCACCAGCTTCCCTAACATTCCTGGAAAAAACTCTCAAGGCACTGATGGAGGTTAAATCAATGGTCGTAACATACTTCATTCTTAAGATGAACACCTTGGATTTAGTGACTAAACTATCCAGTTTCTCTCCAAGATCTGAGGCCGCGCCAAAGTAAAGATTTCCTTCCAATTGAATAATTAAAACCTCAAGCTTTTCTTTGACAGATTTAATTTCTTGTTCAATAATCTGAGAATCTTTT
>OMOF01000871.1 GCA_900290375.1 Candidatus Desulfosporosinus infrequens | reverse complement strand
CACAATCATAACTTTACTGCTCGATCCTGATCAAGTTCTATGGCCTTAGACAATGCAGCGATAGCCACCCATATTTGTACTTCATTCGGTTCTTTTGTCACAATGTATTTTTGGATAAGTGCAGCGATCTTGAAGACTACCTTCAGGCGGTTTCGCCGTGAACCCCAGTTGAAGATCTCATAGCCAACCGACATGGACGCTAAATACAAGAGCAATGGGATTTGATATAACACGTAGGACAGCAAATAATAGATTGGGAACACTATGACGACTAAATTAGTGCCGCACCGGCCACACACCCGGTCAGCCGCCTGCACCGATTCTGGTAGGAGTTGACCCCCGCTGGTATAAACATTAAAGGCCTTGTGCTCCGCCCCATGAAATTGCCATAGTCGTTTGAACAAAAATATTGCAGTTATCAGAACGACGCCATATTCAGCGAACACGGTCCAAACCGATATGGTAGCATTCGCTTGGTTAGCCGGAAAGAACCAGTTCCAAGGGATAGCCAGTAGTAAAACAACGACAAGAAACAAATTCCAATTGATCTTGGCCAATTTGGAGATTCCTCGGACAAAGGGAACTCTGTCCATCGCCTCAAGCAGGCGGCTCTCCGGCAGTTTTCGGACATGAAGTGACACTACCCCATGTTTCAGTTTACCACGCACCACATGCGTGCTGGTTGCAAATGTAATTCCGTTAAAATGTGCACGCCCTCCGAGTACTGCCAAACCACTCACCTCATGTTCTTACTTGCAAAGGCATTTACCTAACCTAACTATAACATTTTTTCAGATACGTGATAAAATAAAACATCAAAACCTTTAACATCGTCCTGATCTTTACCTATTTCGCAGCACACATCTGCTCTGACTATTGGAAGTATATATCCAATATTTTTATGTTCTGTTATCATGCAAACTCTGCGATGTTGCAAATATATTTGGAGTTGAAGGTAAAATATGGACAGTACAGGAATCCCTAAGTCCTCTCAATCAACGATACAATCACGCCCCGAAAAAGGACCTTTAGCGGTCCACCATTACAGACGGAAGAAAAGGTTACTACCCCGACTCATAGCATGGACATTCGTCTTATTTCTTTTGCTCTTTATGGGGTTTCTTTATTGCCCGCTTCAACCTTTTGAGACGATGCGTAACTTATGGGTGGAAAGTGCGATGACGTCAATGAACCATCAGTATTTGGCGAAATGGTTTTTTAGTGATGCCGAGATCCAAAAAATATTGGATAGTGATCAGGCTAAAGATTTGGGAAACTCTGATCCGTCCTTGATCAATACGCACAGTAAGAATAATAGCACGGAACTCATCGATATCAGTCAAAGTGGGTTTAATGGATACTTACTTAAGGTCAATAATCCTGGACGCGTGAGAGTTGCAGTGACTCGTTATCTCGGAAAAATCGGAGAAAGGGCTGAGGACATAGCCACGGTGACAGGGGCTGTAGCAGTCATTAATGGTGGAGCGTTTAGCGACCCTCAGGGCAACGGGAGCGGAGGGCACCCACAAGGCATCCTCATCTCACGCGATAAAGTTCTATACAGAGACTCTGGAGTTTCAAGTTATGATATCATTGGCATGAACCAAAAAAACGTTCTTGTTCTTGGTAATTATACCTTAACTAACATCAGGCGGATGGGCATACGTGATGCCGTCACATTCGGCCCTTTTCTTGTCGTCAATGGTAAGTCAGCCATTACTCATGGAGATGGAGCATGGGGGATTGCCCCTAGAACTGCGATAGGGCAAACGAAGGACGGTNNGGACGCCAGATCGGCTCCTTGGGCGCTACGCTAAAAGATGTTCAGGACATAATGCTTAAACATGGTGCCTACAACGTCGCCAATCTTGATGGTGGTGCCTCAACCGTCCTTTATTATCAGAGCCAGATTGTTAATCACCCATCGAGTCCATATGGTGAACGTCATGCGCCATCCTTTTTTATTGTAAAATAGAGCGGAAGCAGACCATGCTATTTCCGTATAAATTCCGTCTTCCACTGGTCCGATTTGAGCCAATTATATAACTCTTCGGACTTTAAATAAGTGATGTTTCCTGCGTTATTAAAGACGATTACGTCCTGTACATACTGAACGTTAATCATTCCGTTCTTTGTGTAAACATAGAATGCTGGATAAATGGTAATTTCTTTTTTGTCTGAAGTCATAAGATATAGTCGCGCTGGTCCAATATTTCCGGCATGTTGTCTCACTTCTTGCGATTTCGGTATTTCCTCTGTGTACGGAATAGCTTTATTTAGCCACGAAGACAGTTGCAATAACACAGCATTTTGATCGTTCGTAATCCACCAAGTACCAGGGTATGAATCATCACTGATACTAATTGACCGTATTGAATTGAACGTTGCTGTTTGTATT
>OMOF01000061.1 GCA_900290375.1 Candidatus Desulfosporosinus infrequens | reverse complement strand
CACGACGTTAATTATGTCGCGTGGATTACATAGTGGAGAGGATCCCTAAAGGAATACCTGCCGACGTAGGATAGAGTATCGTCTTGGTTTCATCGTCCATCGTCGCCATCGCCTAACAGTACTAATAACTTCTCCTCGGTTAGGTCTTCTTCCGAATAAATGGGGATATTATGCTCTTTTAATAACGCAGCAGTAACCCCCTGACCCGACTTTATTTGATGGGAAAAGCTGCCATCATAAATGAAATTCACCCCACAGGAAGGACTACGTTCCTTGAGAATCGCCGCTGTGACTGTAACCATCGCGACGATTTTAATAACCTCTTTTGCCCCAAGGATAAACTCCGCGGAGACTACTTCTCCCTGCTTCCCCTGAACCACACATCGTCCACTAAGCAAATCCTGACCTGCTCCACCGATAATCTCAACCGGAACACGCGGAGTTGATAAGCCACCTAATTGTTCTGGGCAAACTGGGATAAACTTTCCCAAAGAACAATATTTTTGCAGCAAGGCTTGAGCATTCGTCGAACCGTCATATTTCGTATTTAGGCCAAGCAAACACGCGCTGACAATAATCATTTACCAACCCGCTCTCTTAATTATCTAAGTCGTCCACCTCAATACCGGCCATTTTGATCAGATACATGGCATTGCGCGTGGTTGAAATCCCTGACCGAAGTTTATAATCAAAATAAATTTGATCATTTTTATAATACTCACGAAAATGATAGTTTCGGATTCTCCGATCACTTTCACGTTCCAGATCCCCTAATTCTAAATCATGAGTAGACACCATACCCATGGCCCCAACTTTACTCAGTTGACGAATCAAGACCTTGGCCCCAGCGTGTCGATCTTGTGAATTCGTCCCTTTGAAAATTTCATCTAATAGGAAGAAGATCTTCTCTTCTGTTTTTGAGGCACTGACAATTTCTTTAATTCGTAGCAATTCGGCATAAAACGAGGAAATATTTTCTCCGAGGTTATCACTCACTCGCATACATGTGTATATTCTCAGCACCGAACAACTAAAACGTTGAGCACATACGGAAGCTCCAGCATAGGCCAAAACAAGATTAATCCCCATTGTCCGGAGTAGAGTACTTTTTCCTGACATGTTTGAACCGGTAATTAATAAAATCCCCGAGCCTTTCGTCATGGATAAATCATTACAAACGGACTCTCTCAAGAGCGGATGCCCCATTTTTGACGCCACAATATCTCGATTTTCTCTAGAGATGTCTGGCGTTCCCCAGTCTGGGTGGTCTCTAGGAATGATCGCCAGGCTGGCTAAGGCCTCCAGCTCAGCAAGTGTCTCTACCCAGTAGCCAAGAGAACGTCCAGACTTCTCCTTCCAGGATTCTAGAGCGATCATACACTGGATATCCCAGAGAGTTAGAATATTAATGATTAGAAACATCGCATTACTCCGGTTGGCGATCAGTTCCGCCAGACTTGCTAACTTTCTGATCTGTTCAAAAGCCGTCTTACCGTCACGGTTGTATAAGCCTTTTTTCAAAGCTTGCAGGTGCTCCGCCTGAAAGGTTCGTTTTTCAAACCGTTCCAGCATTTTTTCATAGATCTTAATACTGTCCTTATACGTATAAACCGCATTTAGTACTTTGCCCCTTCCCTTTCCTACCAAAAGTATAATTGTCTGGACTAAGAGACCTGTAAGTGGAAACCAGAAAGAAACCCTCGCCGTCAGGAGGTAACAAAGCAAAAATGCGCTCGTGATAATCGGCAGAGCGCGTGTTAGAATCAAAACCCTCAATCTCAGATAGTTTGGGTCATAAGTCTTCGCCCACTCAATAATTGGCTCTGGGGAATTCAGCGGTCGCTTCGTCAACCTAGCCTCTGCCAAAAAACGCTGCCGCCAAGCAAGATTTCTGGCAAGTTCCTTGATAGCCGCTTGCTTCTTTAGAATCGTTTCAATCCCTATTGGGGGCTCAGTTAAGGCTTCTTTCAGCTTTTCTCTGCCTCTAAAGGTCTTCGCAACATTAATCCATTGAAAAAGTGAACCGGTACCGAAAAGGTCGAGATCTTCTGAATAAGGGTGAGTCGGGTCTCTAAAGTCTTCTCCATTGTCCGGGAAGGATTTCCATTCTCCCTCTAAACGTTTCAAGGCTTGGTCATGATTTTCATAAAGTACCCGCATATAGTTTTGCTGTGTTCTTAATTTCTGATGCCAAAGTACTAGGCCCGCAAAAGAAACTAACGTCAAGATAACTATCCCCCAGCCTAAGGAAGATCTTTGGGTCATGTAGAAGAATACAGCCAGAACACACCCCGCCAGGAACGTAACAAGTCTGACATTACTTAAGCGGTTAATCGTTTGGGTTAATTTTTCTAACCGTCGGGAATAATAAGTTTTTCGTTTTTCATACTGTTCTTTTGACTCTAACAAATGCTTATCCTCCAAATATTTCAGCCAAGGAAATTGTTAATCTTCAAATATTCCGATCTTGATTGCTTCATCATCATTATTATACACCTCTCAAACAATCATTGCCACATCTTGGGATTCTCGATTTCCAAGATGCTATCATGGTTTTCTACCAATTCCTTCACATATTCCGCGAATTTTCTCTTTCTTTCTTTCCTTTCACTCGAATGCTATACTTGGTTAATTAGGAGGGATTATTATGGAACACAACAAATTATCGTCCGCATTACTGGCATTGGATTCTCTTTCAATTTACAGGGGACTTTTAAAGAATAAGGTCTTTAGTAAGTTGACTGCACTGCTTATTTCATTAAATAAGACGGACGTTGTCTTTAGAAAGGTTATCAATTCTTATCATGAATTTTACTTTGAACTTGCCAAAAGTGGTACAATGTCATTCCATGATTATGTCCTCGAACAAATAATTTTTGATGAAAATCCCTTTACTTTTCAAAAGCAAACTGTGCAGATTAGCGGCTCCGATCAAGTGATTGAGAAAGCTGTCGCACAGGACCTGAACGGTCTTCAACTTATCGCTCAGCTGGATCCAGCTCTAGTTAAAGCCCACCTCTTCGAACTATTCAAAAATGACCCCCATAATGCCCTCATTGAGGAACTTCCGGAGTGGGTCTTGCAAAGTAATTCTATCAGCCCTTCGAACCATCTAAATCACATAACAGAACATCTAAAGACCTGCCTCTTCTGGCAGGACGGGCTAGAAGAGCTCAAAAAATTCCACACTACTCACGGTTGCGGCCTCTTTGCTCATTATCATGCTTTTGTCTGGGAGAAGTCTGAAGGACATGGCTACCTCAAAGGAATCGACAGTCCTGATCCGATCACCTTAAATGAACTAGTGGATTATCAAAGTGAACGTTCAAGGGTGATTGAAAATACACTTCAGTTTTTGAAGGGCTTTCCGTCCAACAATGTGCTACTATACGGAGACAGGGGTACTGGAAAATCATCAACTGTCAAGGCCATTCTTAACGAATATCATAGCCACGGACTGCGCATGCTAGAGATTCCCAAAGCCTATCTTGCTGATTTCCCCCTGATTATTAGGCTATTAAAAAATAGAACCCAAAAGTTTATCATTTTCGTTGATGATCTGGTCTTTGGGGACAATGAGGAGAACTATACTTCACTGAAAGCAATGCTCGAGGGTGGCCTGGAAAGTAAAACGCCCAACATAGTAATCTATGCCACCTCTAACCGAAGACACCTGGTAAAGGAGTATTTTAGTGAGAGAGCTGGCTTGCAATCAGGCAACTATAATGAAGAAGTGCATGCAAGAGACAGCATCCAAGAAAAGCTTTCGCTCGCTGATAGATTTGGCATTAATGTAGTGTTCTCTTCACCTGATCAAAACCGATATCTGAAAATAGTCGATGGCATCGCTTCTAATAGAAATTTAAAGGTCGACAAAGAACGGCTTCATAAAGAAGCACTGCAATGGGCGCTTTGGTATAACGGCCGTTCGGCACGAACGGCAAGACAATTTGTCGATTGGATTGAAGGACATGATGCAGTAAAAGATATAATAACCGAGCGGAATTTTCCTGAATAACTCCAGGTCTCTTTTGTTGACGGTTTATCTTAACTTGATAACTCAGGTCTCATTAGAAAACACCAGTGTGGAAGAACGCTCTTCCTACACTGGTGTTTCTATAGATTCTTTGTGCCGGTTAAGGTTTATTCAGTCAATCTGTTTCATTTCGACCAATTTAATATTATGCTGTTATATTTTCTTATTCACTAATATCGCGCTGACGATATAGCGATCCGGATAATATCCAGGCGTATCGAAGGGATAGCAAGTGGTCAGCGTCAAGACGGCATGGTCGGTAGGAACGATCACTGTTTTGTCATCTTCATGGACTATTCGCGTACCATTCACCTCATAGGTGAAGGTACCAGCCGATGTTTGCACAATCAGTTGATCCCCTATCTTCAGATTGTCCATTTGTCTGAAGACCGTTTCACGATGTCCAGAAAGGACGCAATTATCTTCTTGCCCGGGAAGAACGCTTTGGATGAAGTGCCCTACACCTTCCTTTAACTCCTCTACACCAGTCCCCTGAATGATGGGCAGTTTCCGCTTTAAAGCTGGAATCGTCAGACTTCCAATATTGTCACCTTCATCAGGATATACAGAATAAAGGTTTTTATCTGGAGTGGGCAGAACGAGGGAAATATCTGATTTCGAATTAATGCCCTCCACAATGGCAGGGATGGAATAGTGGCTGTGGGTTGTCTCGACATAATAATCAGAATGTGCCTGGGCCCACATACTAAACAATACCCAAGATATAGATCCTATCCCTAAGATCATAAATCCTAGGGATAGGACAGTAAACAAGGAATGCTTGCTCCATAATAGTTTTACTTTATGCATACCGCTTTCTGCTTCTCCAGCCTACGGCTCCGAGCAGAGTTAAAGCAACGCCGATTAAAAGTAGTTCATACAAAGGATCGGATGTTTTCGGAAGCTGACCACCTGTCATAGTTGGTGTAACTACTTCTCCAACTGGAACTGTTGGGGTAACTACTCCTCCACCTTGAACAGTCGGGGTAACTACTTCTCCGACTGGAACTGTTGGGGTGATCACTCCTTCAAACGGACCTGTTGGGGTGATTACTCCTACAACCGGAACTGTTGGAGTGGTTACTCCTACAACCGGAACTGTTGGAGTGGTTACTCCTACAACCGGAACTGTTGGGGTGGTTACCCCTATAACCGGAACTGTTGGAGTGGTCACTACCGGCGGAGTTACAACAACCGGACTCCCCCCGTGCCCTCCGCCACCATTGCCTTGTGGCACAAATAAAATGTCATCGTTGGTAATCGTTACAATTTTGTTATCGCCGGAGGCTAAAGTGATATTGCCACTTGAATCACTATCCCCGCTATAACTTTCGGTATATCCTGCCGATGCGTCTTCACTCACTACATAAGTACCCGCTGGCAACGTATAGGAAGTTCCCGGCGATTCAACACCAAGGGCTGGGCTGCCAGCAACATCACTACCGGCACTC
>OMOF01000874.1 GCA_900290375.1 Candidatus Desulfosporosinus infrequens | reverse complement strand
TAATTCCATTCTAAGAAGAAAGTGGAAATAAACTATATTTTATGAATGGGTGATGAATGTGAGTTAGAGTTTGGAAAAGAGTTTGATAATATCGTGGAGGTAGTTATGATGCTAAATCATAAAGATATAATTATTAGTCCCAAACAACCGTTTTTTGTAATGACTACGATGCGTTATTACAAATCAGTCGTCATGAACTATGGAATTTCTCATTTTTATTGTTTTATGAAGGATAATTTCATAAATGATTCCATCGTGGCAGTTCCGGATGGCTGTATTGATATTCTGTTTTTTTGTGATGATCAGAAGCCTTACGCAGAATTATGTGGAACTGTTCTTAGTCTTAAGAAAACACATCATGAAAGTAATGGGTATTATTTTGGGGTGCGCTTTCAGCCAGGAAAAGGATATCCAAACAAGAAAATCACATTGGCAGAATTGGTTGAACAGGAAGTTCCTTTTTTAGAAGTAACGGGAGATAAAGAATTAGTTTGAAAGAATTACTTCGAGTCGAGATTTTCGTGTTCAGATACAAATATTCATGGAAAGGTATTTGAGTTATCATGAGCATTTCCATACTGATAATAAATTTGGAAATATAAGAGAATTCATGCTCCAAGAGATCATGCGGACCGCCGGACAGGTTAAAGTAAAGGAACTGGCTGAAAAAACGGGTTACTCTCTTCGCTACATAAACAGAGTTTTTACGGACGAACTTGGTGTGCCGCCTAAAGTGTTTTGTAAGTTGATGAGATTCCAACACCTTTTGAACAATTTCAATGATGAAGTACCTGATTTGGTGAAACTTGCTAGTAAACTAGGTTATTACGACCAGTCGCACATGATTAAAGATTTTAATGAATGTACCAATACAACGCCAGGAAAATACCTATATTTTTTGAAAGAAACACAATACAAACAGAGACTGTTATTAGTATGATTTGTTAAACATGAGCAAGGCGTTCTATAATATCTCGAATTATTAGTGCCGATTTTTACAATTTTTTAACACAACAATAAATTATAGTAAGAACAAGCAAAGACAAAGGGGTCTGATTTCTGAAGCGAAATCAGGTCTTTTTGCCTTTAAGCGGCAAAATAATTCTTAAGGAGAGATCAGGTATCATGAAAATCTAAAAATCGATTTCCTGGATTTAAGCGAGGAAGACCGGATTAAAATCGATGATGAGCGGGACGGTCAGGGCAGAAAAATCATGGCGATTAAAATGTAATGATAAAGTGGTGAAGAAATAATTGCAAGTTTGTTAAATGACAAGAGAAGGAGGCTAAATGTTATGAACACTAATGAAGTAAATACAAATGTTTCTTTAGGACTTAAAACCAATAATCTATCCTTTACTGAGGTTATTGCTCAATCCGTTGCAAATATCGGACCAAGTATTGGACCAGCGCTTGGTGCTTCAACTGTCTATGTTTCTGCGGGAAATGGCTCTTGGCTAACCTATGTATTTGCTACGATTGCCATATTATTAGTAGGCTATAATATTAATCAATTTGCGCGAAGATCTTCCTCTCCTGGTGCCCTTTACACCTAATAACGATAGGTAAGGCTTTGATATTATCTCCGCCTTTTGCCGGCTAAGTCGGAGGGATTG
>OMOF01000407.1 GCA_900290375.1 Candidatus Desulfosporosinus infrequens | reverse complement strand
AATTGGTACAAAAACCGTATCTCCAGACTCAATGATGCTACAAAGAACGGCTTCTATACCCGCTCGTGAAGTGCCATCAATGGGAAAAGTCCTCTTGTTCTTCGTCTGGAAAACCGTCCGTATCATTTCCATGGTTTCATTCATAATCTGGGTAAACTCAGGATCAAATTGCCCTAAAATAGAGCTACACATCGCCCTAAGCACTCTTGGTTCAACCTCTACAGGACCTGGCGTCATTAGTGTACACACGGAAGGATTTAACTCTTTATACATTTTATTTCGTCTCCTTTTAATAACACAATAGCTAAAGCGATTGTTGCCACAATCACTTTAGCAAATGAGTCAATATTTACATAATCGTATGTTAGATCATTCGATAACCAAACTACGATTCCTGTTTTACTTTGTAATCCAATCTCACTGGTATCCAAAGTTTTTATACTCTATATCACCCACTGAATATTCTACAGACAATCCCGAGGAATGGAGGGTAGGGCTCCATTCCTCGGGATTCTTGCTTATTTATTCAGCGCAAATGATCGTACCATTGTCTTCAGTGACTGCTTTGTAGGCATTCTCCAAAGATGTAATGATGGCTTCTCGGCCTGATCCAGATTTAACAAACTTAATCGCCGCCTCGACTTTGGGTAGCATCGATCCTGGAGCAAAATGTTCTTCTTTAATATATTGATTGGCCTCTGCAACCGTAATACGCTCCAACCATTTTTGTTCTGGTTTGCCAAAATTGATAGCGACACGAGGTACTGCCGTTAGGACAACGAAGGTGTCAGCATTAATAACATCTGCCAGTTTGGCGGCGGCTTTATCTTTGTCGATTACGGCATCGACGCTGTGCAGCATACCGTCCTCGCGACATACAGGGATGCCTCCTCCGCCACAAGCAATGACAACATCTCCATTTTCCATGAGGCAACGAATCGTCCCTTTTTCCTTAATGTCTACTGGCTCAGGGGATGGAACCACGCGTCTAAACCCTCTTCCTGAGTCTTCGACAAAGGTGTAGCCTCTCTCCTGGCTANNCCCTTTCGCTTCCTCTTCCGAGTAAAATAGACCAACGGGTTTCGTCGGATTCTGGAACGCAGGATCATGCTGATCCACAATGACCTGGGTGATGGCTGTGGATACATGGGTCGTCATTCCTTGGGCGAGGAATGTATTTTGTAGAGCATTTTGCAAATGAAATCCGATATATCCCTGACTCATGGCTGAGCACTCAGCAAATGGCATGGCGGATACATTTGAATTTTCCTTGTACGCAAGTTCAAAGGCTAAATTAATCATGCCAACTTGCGGTCCGTTCCCATGGACAATCACGATTTTATAGCCATCTTTAACGAGGTTCACAATGTGACCTGCAGCCATCAGAACTGCTTCTTTTTGTTCTTCAGGAGTATTGCCGAGGGCATTCCCACCTAAAGCGATCACTAACTGTTTGTTCATTCTAATTCTCCTCTTTACTTTTTAAGAAAAGCTTCGCGTCCCTATACCAGCATGAGCGATGGGTTCATATTATTATAAGCGTAGGTTAAATGCTAATGGCGAAGCGTTAATAATATGAATTCAGCGCGGGCTATCAACAAGATGCTTATAGCGTCACGTCACGATTACAATCTTTGGAATATACATAGGCAAATTCTTCACCGCGCCCTACCGCGTAGCAGGCTTGCAATGAATAGGCGCTCATAAAGATGTAGTCGCCCTTTTGTACAGGAACCCAGTCATTATCCAGATTGTACATCCCTTGTCCGCTCAAGCAGTAAGCGCCATGTTCCTGAACATGTGTCTCCACATAACCATGGGAAGCACCGGGTTTGAAGCTGAGGATATGAAAGTTACAGTCAAACGCCAAATCTTTTGGCAAAAAGTCTTTGATCAGGACATCTTCCATGCCTTCGTAAATGGCCCATTCCATGTCTTCCGTATTACCTGTAACCACATAGGGTTCAAAGCCTTCCAATGGTGCGTAAACACGTTTATACATGAATGCCTTAGCCACTTCCCCGCTTTCATTATGAAAATAAAGCTTGGTACCAGGAGGGCAGTACACAAAGCCGCCTTTCTGGAAAGAATAAGACTGTTCTCCCACTTTGACGACTAAGCTTCCCTCCATCAAATAAAATAAGGTTTCAATGCCCTCTGCGCCAAAGCCCAGTTCATTTTTGCCATCCTTATGAATGGTAACTAGGTAATCGACAAAACTAGCACCTAGCTTAGGGGAACCGAGAATTGTGATGTCACAATCCGCAAACCCCGGAATAACATTTTTGACTAACCCATCGGGTTCAAGTAGTGCATAATTATTTTTCTTAACGATGGATCGATTACTTAACAGGTCTTTTCTGTATCCGATTGCATTATTTAGATAGCTCATGATGAATCTCCTTATCTAACCCTGCATTTGCTTTGTTATTTGCTACATAGAAGAAAATTGTACCAACGATTAAGAGAATAGCTCCCAAATAGAAACCCCAAACACCGGAACCAGTCCGATCGATGATATAACCTGTAAGGGCTGGAGCCACTACAGAAGAAGACATGCCGAAGAAATTAAAAGTACCAAGTGTGGTAGCCATGGTTTTCTTGTCAGCTTGGTCGGATACATGGGAAATCAGAACTGGGTCAACGGCCATTTTACCTAAGAATCCATACAGGAGCAAGACAACAACAAGACTGGTAGTGTCTGGCACAAACATAGAAACTGCAATTAAGACAAAGGAAGCCAAGGAAAGAAAAATAACGATATTGGATTTCTTATCACGCTTTTTATCAGACATTCTAGCGAAATACAAGGCCCCTGGAACAGCGGTAACAGCGATCATGGATACCATAAGTCCAATCATGCCACCTTTAATGCCACGCTCCGCTTCAAGGAATTTTGGCAACCAAGTAACGATCAAATAATAGGCATAACAGGTTGTGAAATACATAAAATAGCAACTTACTAATGAAAGACGGAATATGGAACCTTTGGATTCAGTAGCAACTTCAGTGGTTGCTTCCCCTTTTTTGTTAACAGAAGCTGTGGAAACGGGAGCCACTTTGCTAGGATCAATAATGGCGAAGAAAAACCACAGAACGAGGAAAACCAG
>OMOF01000020.1 GCA_900290375.1 Candidatus Desulfosporosinus infrequens | reverse complement strand
AAATTTGTGCAACAGGGATGAAAGGGGGAGATTTCAGTAGTGGTAGCAAAAAAACATTTTCGGTTACTAACTATCGCGTTAATTTCTTGTTTTATGCTTGTTCTACTAGCAACGGGTTGTGGACAGAACAGCAAAGCGGCACCGACAACTGATGCTACACAGACTCCAGCGCCGCAAAAGGTCAAAATCGGGTATTCCCAGGTGCGAATCAGCTTACCAATCTTTGTGGCAGCGGAAAAAGGTATGTTTAAGAAAAATGGACTGGATGTTGAGTTGGAAATGTTTGACACAGCCCAACCTTTAATGGATGCACTCTGCGGAGGAAAAGTGGATGTTGCCGGATATACCGCCTTTCCTATTACATTTAGTGGACAATTGAGGAGTAAAACAAATTTATATTACTCTACGGCAATAATGGAAGATGACAAGCATCCCTTAAGTATGCTCATGGTGAAAAAAGACTCATCAATCAGTTCAATCAAGGATCTTAAAGGGAAAAGGATTGGAATACTGCCGACCATAGCCTATAAAGCGTGGCTGGAAATAATTCTAAAAGAGAACGGTATCTCAGCTGAAGATGTAACAATTCAAAATGTTGCGCCAGCATTGACGCCTTCTGCTCTTGAGTCTGGAACGGTGGATGCCATGTTTACTATAGATCCGGCAGTAACGACAACGATTCAAAAAGGAATCGGAAAGTTGCTTTATGAAGGGGCCATTGTACCCAAATATATGGGCTCACCCTTTCCTTTCGGAAGCTTTAATATGACCAAAGATTTTGTCGATAAAAATCCGGATACAGCAAAAAGAATAGTAAAGTCCCTCGATGAAGCGATCGATTTTATTAATGCCAACCAGCAAGAAGCAAAAAAAATATTTACCAGACGCTCAAAAACCATTTGTAGCAAGTTTTCCAGATGCTTCGTTTTTGAAGTCGACTGAATTTTCTGCTGATGCGCTGATGAAGGTTGCTGATTTATATAAAAATCAGGGTATCATCAATGAACCAATTGATTTATCCAAATCGGTATACAAATATACCCCGTAAACAGCAGAAACGATCGGCTAGAAGGTGCTTGAAGACTTTGGGGATTGATATTATTTCCCGCTCTCGATGCAAAATTTAAGAGGAGGTTTTTATTATGACTACCGCAAAGCAAAATGTAACAATCGGGTATAATCAGTTGCGTATCAGTTTGCCGATCTTTGTCGCAGCGGAACAGGGTATCTTTCAGAAAAATGGGCTCGAAGTCGAACTGAAAATGTTTGAAACAGGCCAACCTTTAATGGATGCGCTCTATGGAGGCAAAGTGGATGTTGCCGGATATACCGCTTTACCGATTACATTTAGTGGACAATTGATAAATAAAAAAGATTTATATTACACTACAGCAATAATGGAAGATGACAAGCATCCAATTAGCATGTTAATGGTAAAAAAAGATTCCTTAATTCAGTCGATAAAGGATCTTAAAGGGAAACGGATTGGAATATTACCGACCTTTGCTTTTAAAGCCTGGCTGGAAATGATCTTAAAAGAGAACGGTATTGCTCCGGGAGAGGTTACACTTCAAGATGTCGCGCCAGCAATGACGCCTGCAGTTCTGGAGTCTGGAGCGGTGGATGCCATGTTTACTATTGATTCGGCGGTAACGATTGCGATTCGAAAAGGAATCGGAAAGTTGCTTTATGAAGGAGCAATAGTACCTAAATATATGGGGTCGCCATTTCCTTTCGGAAGTTTTAATATGACCAAAAACTTTGTGGATAAAAATCCGGATACTGCCAAAAGAATAGTCCAGTCTCTTGATGAAGCGATCGATTTTATTACTGCCAATCAGCAAGAAGCAAAAAAGATGATGGTCAATTACTTATCCGACGCTCAAAAACCATTGGTAGCGAGTTTCCCAGATGCGTCGTTTTTGAAGTCAACTGAATTTTCGGCGGAAGCACTGATGAAGGTTGCTGATTCCTATAGTAAGCAGGGTATCATCAATGGACCAATTGACTTAGCCAAAGCGGTATACAAATAAACTCCGTGAAACGAAGCAACGATCCACTGGGAGGTGTTTAGAGAATGTGGGGGATTGATATTAAGAATGTTACCAAAAAGGTCAAGGCTTCTGATGGAAAAAGCGAGTTGATATTTGAAAACTTTAATTTACAAGTCAAAGAGTCAGAGGTCGTTGGAATTTTTGGCCCGAACGGTTGCGGAAAGACTACTCTGCTCAATATGATCGCAGGAATTGTAAAACCGGATTCGGGCGAGATCTTGATTTTTGCTGAAAAGCCAGGCCGGAAAAGTATTGCCTATATTTTTCAGGATTATCAAAATAGTCTTTTCCCTTGGTTGACCGTGAAGGATAACATCCTATTCCCCCTTTCTCTAACCAAAATGAAAAGGGAGGCCATTAATGAAAAGTTTGATTACCTGATAGATACTGTTAAGGTTCCGTTCGATCTTGACAAGTATCCTTATCAGCTCAGTGGAGGGCAGCAACAGTATGTATCAATCTTAAGAGGGCTTATTTCAGATCCAATGGCGATGTTAATTGATGAACCGTTTTCAGCTTTAGACTACAGTAATAGTCTGTGGCTTATGGAGAAGATGGCTGAAATTCTAAAAAACATGAGAATCCCGGTGATTATAGTGGCGCATGATCTTGATCATTTAATGCGTACAGTAGAGCGAATATGTTTTCTTTCGGAGAAGCCGACCCGTGTCGTATCGGAAACGTTGATTGATGTGAATAACCTAAAGCGGAACTGCAAATTGGATAATTTAGTGTTTCGAGAGGTGAAACAGGAGTTAACTAAATTATATTCAAGGAAGGTTCCAGCTTATGGGTGGAATTGAAATCAGGAAAAGCATGTTATCCTTTGCGTTCTTAAGCTTTGGATGGTATGTAGTTGCTGCTCTTCATTTAGTAAATCCTATGTTTTTACCGACACCTTTTGAGACACTCAAAGAAGGAGCCAAGCTTATTGCCGAAAAGAAAATCTTTATTGATTTGTTCTATTCGTTCCGCAGAATTTTTTATGGTGTGTCCCTGGCGCTTATTGTGGGGATACCTGTCGGCTTGGGGCTAGGCTACTATGAAAGAGTTTATCAGTATCTCGAGTGTAGCTTAGATTTTTTCAGATCGATTCCACCGATCTTAACGTTCCCGCTGGCCATGCTTATCTTTGGAACGGGTGAAGAATCCAGGATCGCCGTTATATTTTTCGGGTGCGTTACCATCGTAATTTTAAATTCTGCGGTAGGGGTTGGAAACAGCCCTAAATTAAGGGTCAATGTTGCCAGGATAATGGGGGCCAAGTGGTATCAGATTCTCTCAAGAGTAGTAATCTTTGATGCCTTGCCGCAAATTTTTGTCGGGATAAGAGTTTCACTATCCATGGGAGTTATTATTGGGATTGTTACAGAGATGCTGGTTGGAGATAAATATGGGCTGGGCAGCAGAGTAGTTAATGCCCAAATCGCCTATGACACGCCCGGATTATTTTTCACAATAATCATCGTAGGTTTAATCGGGTTAATGATCAATAAAGTATTAATTTCACTGGAGAATAAAGTCGTTCACTGGAAAAAAGTTACGTAAGGCTATGGGGACGAAGTTAAAAGGTCGGAATAGAAACACGAGTAAAGGATGATCTCCTTGCACTCGTGTTTTTAAGTTTGTCAGTCTGCAAAAATAGTCGAAAGCTTTTTGGAAAATAGTATTGACACCCACAAATAAAATGCATATAATTATATCAAATAACGCTACATGGAAAAATTTGAACAAAAAATTATCCAATATGGAAAAAGTTAAATTAATTTTCCATAGGAAGGAGGGGTCACAATTCAAGTAACCTTGGATAAAGAGAGAAAACCTTCCTTGGAAAGAGTAGCAATACTACTAGCCATGACTGAAACAAGAGAAGAAGAAGAAGAGCTTAGAAAATCTCTTGGTGAATTGTTTAACATACGTTGTGCTGTGACTGGACTAGGAGGAACCGTCGCGAATCTTCGCAATACGGGGAAATTAACGAATTCTGTTATGTCAACTGCGTTTAACACGGGTATTATTCAAAAAGAAGCCCGCTTGATTCATGCCCTTATTCATGCAACTATGGAAGCCAGCAACAGCGTTTTTACTCATACCAATAGCAATGCTAGTTTGGCTCTGAAAATTGGGTTAACAACTAACTTTGAATGGCTTGCTGTCGCAATTTACGGACGTTCTTCCCTTCATCCACTGTTGGAACATGCTCGGGTTGGATTGGGAGTTATGCATCTTTAATTAGAGTTTTGTTGAGTGGCGTGTCAAGCGCTTAGAGTGATTTGAGTGATTTGAGTGATTTGAGTGATTTGAGTGATTTGAGTGATTTGAGTGATAGAGTGATAGAGTGATAGAGTGATAGAGACAGTACAATTTCATAAACGGGCACCAAATCGATCGATGATTTGGAGTGGAAAAGTGTTTTAGTGAGCTTTAATTATGCAAAATTAAGGCTCACTATGTCTTTTTCTAAATCATTAAAGGAGGTGATGCGATGACGTGTATCTTGATACCAACTTATCACACTAATTTTAAGCAAATGGGTTTGTGAATGGAGCTTTTCGAAAGTAAGGAATATTTACGATCGATTATAGAGTTTTGTTGAGTTGTGTGTCAAGTAATTAGAGTGGTTAAGAGATTAAGAGCGATTGAGTGGTTAAGAGCAATTGAGTGTAAGAGTGATCGAGTGTTTAAGAGTTAAGAGTGATCTAGTGATTAAGTGATTAAGAGTGATATGGGAAAGTTTGAGAAACTTACCCTTTAAGATCGGACAATTTCATATTTGGGCACCAAATCGATGAACGATTTGGAGTGGAAAAGTGTTTTAGTGAGCTTTGATTTTAATACAGAATTGAGGCTCACTTTGTTATTTTCTAAATTCATTAAGGGAGGTGCTGCGATGGCGCTTTTATCTATAATGGAGGCCATCATATCGACCAAGCAAACTGATTTTTATTAAGGGCAAATGAAAGGGGAGTTTTGAAAATGACAAGAAAAATTGCTATTTATGGTAAAGGTGGAATTGGAAAATCAACCACCCAACAAAACACAGCTGCGGCAATGGTGCATTTTTACAACCAAAAAGTATTTATCCATGGCTGTGACCCCAAGGCCGACTCGACTCGTCTTATTCTGGGCGGAATGAATCAACAAACCTTGATGGATGTACTTCGAGATGAAGGGGAAGCCAAGGTTACCATTGAACGAGTTGTAAAAACAGGGTTCGGAGGAATTCGATGCGTTGAGTCAGGTGGTCCGGAACCAGGTGTCGGCTGTGCAGGCCGAGGGGTCATCACGGCCATAGATCTGATGGAAAAGAATGGAGCCTATACCCCGGATTTAGACTTTGTATTTTTCGATGTTCTGGGGGATGTTGTCTGCGGTGGATTTGCGATGCCAATCCGTGAGGGCAAAGCTCAGGAAGTGTATATCGTGGCTTCAGGTGAGATGATGGCCGTCTATGCAGCCAATAACATTTGCAAGGGTCTTCTCAAATACGCCAAGCAAAGTGGGGTTCGTCTTGGTGGAATCATTTGCAATAGCCGTAAAGTGGATAAAGAAAAAGAATTCCTGGAAGAATTTTCAGCGGCCATCGGCACCCAGTTGCTGTACTTCGTACCTCGCGATAATGTCGTGCAACGAGCCGAATTTAACAAAAAAACTGTGGTTGAATTTGATCCTGAAGAGAACCAAGCCCATGAATATGGAGAACTAGCTCGTAAGATTATCGAAAATAAGAATTTCGTTATTCCCAAACCGATGACTATGGATGAATTAGAGGCGATGGTGGTTAAATACGGCTTGGCGGAGTAAGAATTTTTAAATCAAGGGAGGTAACAAATATTATGATTATGATTCGAGCGATTGTTAGACCAGACAAAAAAGATCTGATTCTTAATGAACTTTCCGGCGCTGGGTTTCAGGCTGCTACGGTCGTTGATGTTGTAGGTCGCGGGAAACAAAAGGGTATTACGGTTGGTGACGTTATCTATGATGAAATTCCTAAAAGTCTGATTATGTTAGTCATTAATGATGGAGAGAAAGAGGATGTGCTGGATATTATTCTCCGTCATGCTAAGACCGGGGAAACTGGAGCGTTTGGTGATGGGAAAATATTTGTAAGTCCTGTCGATGAAGTATATACCGTTTCCAGCAGCCTTGCTGGATTGTAAGGGAGGTGGCTTTTTATGAAAGAAATTATAGCCATAGTCAGGATGAATAAGGTCAGTGTCACGAAAAAGGCTCTGATAAACGTTGGGGCCGCCGGTTTTACAGCCTCGAAGGTCATGGGGCGCGGCAAGCTGGTCGAAGATAAATCCCTCATTGCTGGACGTAGAAAGACATTAATGGCCTTGGCTCAGAAAGATGATCAGGCTACGGATAAGCTCATCACCGAATTTTTAGACGGTACTCGCTTATTCCCTCGTAGGTTGTTTAATGTTATGGCTCATGACGAAGAGGTGCCCAAGATTATTGCAGCAATCATTGCCGCCAATAAAACAGAGCACAAGGTGGGTGATGGAAAGATCTTTGTGTTGCCAGTGCTCGATGCAATCCGAGTCAGAACCAAGGAATCTGGAGAGGCAGCAATCTAGTGGGAAGGGAACTTGGGGTATTAAATATCAGGCAATTCAAAAAAGGAGGAAGAGATTATGCCATATCATAAATTTAAATGTAGCGAGTGTATTCCTGAACGGGAAAAGCACGCTGTTATCAAAGGGCCGGGGGAAGATTTGACATCGTGTCTTCCTCTTGGCTACCTCAACACCATTCCAGGCACGATTTCGGAACGCGGGTGTGCTTACTGTGGAGCAAAACATGTGATCGGTGCCCCTATGAAAGATGTTATCCATATGAGTCACGGACCGGTCGGCTGCACTTACGACACCTGGCAAACGAAACGCTATATCAGCGATAACGACAATTTCCAGCTCAAATATACCTATGCGACGGATGTCAAGGAAAAACACATCATCTTCGGGGCTGAAAAAATGCTTAAGCAGAATATTATGGAGGCATTTGAGGCCTTTCCCGATATCAAACGGATGAGTATCTACCAAACCTGCGCGACGGCGTTGATCGGAGATGACATCGGTGCGGTTGCTCAAGAAGTGATGGACGAAAAGCCCGAGGTTGATATCTTCGTCTGCAATTCTCCAGGGTTTGCAGGGCCGAGCCAGTCGGGAGGACATCACAAAATCAATCTCGCCTGGCTCGATCAGAAGGTTGGAACGTTCGAGCCGGAAATTACCAGTAAATATGTCATCAATTACGTCGGCGACTATAACATTCAGGGAGATACGGAAGTCATGGTGGATTATTTCCAAAGAATGGGTATTCAGGTCCTTTCCTGCTTTACGGGTAACGGGTCGTATGACTCACTCCGAGGGATGCACCGGGCCCACCTCAACGTCCTAGAATGTGCGCGTTCGTCGGAGTACATCTGTAACGAACTCAGAGTACGATACGGGATTCCACGTCTGGATATTGAGGGATTCGGCTTCAAGCCGCTGGGAGAGTCCCTGATGAAGGTCGCCATGTTCTTCGGGCTGGAAAAGGAAGCGCAGAAACTCATTGATGAAGAAACCGCCCGCTGGAGACCAGAATTCAACTGGTACGCCAAACGCCTGCAAGGGATAAAAGTCTGTCTCTGGCCGGGTGGTTCCAAACTTTGGCACTGGGCCAATGTCATTCATGAAGAGATGGGAGTCGAGGTCGTCTCGGTGTATACGAAATTCGGACATCAAGGGGATATGGAAAAGGGCGTTGCTCGCTGTCAAGAAGGGGCGCTGGCCATCGACGATCCCAACGAGCTGGAAGGAATCGAGGCCATGAAGATGATGAAGCCTGACGTTATTTTTACGGGTGTTCGTCCCGGCGAGGTGGCCAAAAAGATGCGGGTCCAATACCTTAATGCGCATGCCTATCACAATGGTCCGTATAAGGGGTTTGAAGGTTGGGTCAGGTTTGCGCGGGATATCTACAATGCAGTCTATTCCCCGATTCATCAGCTTTCCGGCCTGGATATCAGCAAGGACGAGATACCGACAGACGCAGGATTTATGACTCGACAAATGATTTCTGACGTCAAGATCAATAAGGATGAGATAACGCCCAGCGAGGAAAGACCGTATACCGGTGATTATGACTGCGTTTCAAAATTGCGAGGGAAGACCTATCCGGGTTTATCAGGACCGCTTTCTGGCGCGGAATCAGAGCCGTTCTCCGATGCGGTATAAGGAGGCAGGATATCTATGGAGAAAATTATGGCAGAAACTATGGAGGATACTCTGAAAGACAGAGTTGAGCAACTGGTGGACTATATTATGAAATGGTGTCTGTGGCAATTTCACTCCCGGGCCTGGGACAGAGAGAAACAAAACGAAGGAGTTCTTACTAAAACCAGGCAGTTATTGTGTGAAGAACCCGTCGAACTCGAAACTCCGGCGGACCGCTGCTATTGGGTGGATGCCGTCATCTTGGCTAGGGATTTTAAAGCGACGTATCCGTGGTTTGCCACGCTGGACAAAACGGACATTAAGGTGCTCATGCAGGGACTTAAAGACCGTCTGGATTATTTAACGATTACGGGGTCGCTTAATCAAGAACTCACGGACCCTAAGTATTGAGACAAGGAAGAGATGTGCCGTCACGGTGGACGTGAATAAAGTAACGAGGAAAGGGAGTCATAGTATGGCGTGTGAGTTAAAAGATAAAGAACGTGTCGGCATTATCAACCCGATATTTACCTGCCAGCCTGCAGGCGCGCAGTATGTCAGCATAGGAGTTAAGGATTGTCTAGGGATCGTTCATGGAGGACAGGGCTGCGTTATGTTCGTTCGTTTGTTGTTCGCCCAGCACTTCAAGGATAACTTTGATATCGCGTCTTCCTCTTTACATGAGGATGGTGCGGTGTTTGGAGCCGTCCATCGCGTCGAGGAAGCTGTCGATGTGGTTTTAATGCGCTATCCCCATGTGAGAGTCATACCGATCATCACAACCTGCTCGACAGAAGTCATCGGTGACGACGTCGATGGTGTGGTTCGGAAACTTAATCAAGGGCTTTTGAAAGAAAAATACGCCGATCGGGAAGTTCATCTGATTTCGATTCATACCCCCAGTTTTAAGGGAAGCCAAGTGACCGGTTACGATGTCGCGCTGGAGGCGTTTATTCAGACGCTTGCTAAGAAAGACATACCGAACGGAAAGCTCAATCTGATTACCGGCTGGGTCAATCCAGGGGACGTAACAGCGCTCAAACACCTTTTGGCAGAAATGAAGGTCGAAGCGACCGTTCTTTTCGAAATTGAAAGCTTCGATTCCCCTCTAATGCCCGATAAAAGCGGGGTCTCTCACGGCAGCACGACGGTCGAGGACCTGATCGGCACGGCCAATGCGCTGGGAACAATTGCGCTGAACAAGTACGAAGGAGGCAAAGCCGCCCAATATCTGGCCGACGAATTTGATATTCCAACCATCATCGGTCCGACCCCGATCGGCATTCGCAACACGGATACCTTTCTGCAGAACTTGAAAAAAATGACCGGCAAGCCAATTCCTGAGTCTCTCGTTCGCGAACGAGGAATAGCGATCGATGCGCTGACCGATCTGGCCCACATGTTTTTTGCCGATAAGCGAGTCGCTATCTATGGGCACCCCGATCTTGTCATTGGGTTGGCGGAATTTTGCCTGGATCTGGAGATGAAACCCGTGTTGCTTCTGCTCGGCGACGATAACACGACCTATACAGACGATCCTCGGATTAAGGCGTTTCAGGAAAAAGTCGAGTTCGATATGGAGATCATCTGTAATTCGGATCTGTGGGAGCTGGAAGATCGGATCAAAAACCAGGGTTTAGAACTTGATCTCATCTTGGGTCATTCCAAAGGGAGGTTTATTTCCATCGACTATAATATCCCGATGGTACGCGTGGGTTTCCCTACTTACGATCGGGCGGGACTGTACCGTCATCCAGTCGTTGGCTATGCAGGCGCGATCTGGTTGGCCGAAGAGATGGCGAACACGCTGTTCACGGATATGGAGTACAAAAAGAATAAGGAATGGATATTGAATGTATGGTAAGGCGTATGATATCTCATTGGCTTCAGAGCAAGCAATTATTGTAAAACTCAGTTGGAGTTCTGTTCGATTATGCCGGCTCCTGATTAACATCAGGTTCTGGCATAATCGTTACAAGAGGATCTACATAGATGTCTGAAAAACTGCCTCCCGTTTTAGGGAATTAATAAGGGAGAGCAGTTGATCGTTGAAGAAGAATGCAAAAAGAGGAAGGAGGTAGGTTGAGATGAAAAACATGGAGTGTACGGCTGCAACGTCGGAGTCGAAAATGCCAATGCCAGCAACTATGTTGGAAAAAACCCAGAAGCATCCCTGTTACTCTTTTGATGCCCATCAAAAATTTGCGAGGATGCATTTGCCTGTTGCACCCCATTGTAATCTTAGTTGCAATTATTGTAATCGTAAATTTGATTGTGTCAATGAGAGTCGTCCGGGGGTAACCAGTGAAATACTCACGCCTCAAGCGGCCAAAAACAAGTTTGATAGAGTAAGTGCTCAAATCGAGCAACTAAGTGTGGTCGGGATTGCAGGACCTGGAGATGCCTTAGCTGACTGGGAAAACACTCGCGAGACAATCCGCTTGATTCGAGCCGAAAACACGCAAATCGTTTTCTGTCTTTCCACGAATGGTTTATTACTACCGGAGTATGCTCAGGAAATTGTGAAGCTTGGCGTAACCCATGTGACAGTGACCGTGAATTGTTTAGATAGTGCTATTGGTGCAAAAATCTATAAACATATTAATTATCAAGGACAGCATTATGAAGGGGAGACAGGCGTAAAAATTCTGATTGAAAATCAGTTGGCAGGTATTGCTCTCCTCATAGGTCTAGGCATTGTTGTAAAAATTAATATTGTCATGCTCAAAGGGATCAATGACCAACATATTCCGGAAATTGTGAAGAAAATGAAAGAACTTGGGGTTTATATTACGAATATTATGCCGCTGATCCCCGCCCCAGGCAGTGTTTTTGAAAACTTTTCTCAAACCGCGACGAAAGATGTCAATGAGATGAGAGATTTATGTCAACTCGATGTCAGGCAGATGCGTCACTGTAAACAATGTCGCGCTGATGCGATCGGATTGCTAGGTGAAGATCGTTCTCATGAATTTCACAATTCTGACAATTTGCATTGTGAGTAGGGTCAACCTGTCCAATGACTATGTAGTAGGTGTGAGGGATAATGTTATTGGTAATTATTCAAAAAAGGAGTAAAATAATGAAGGAAATTGCTCGCTATTATTTCGCCTATGGTTCAAATATGAACTTGGCACAAATGAAGCAAAGGTGTTTGAGTCCAAAGGTACTTGGTATTGCGCGTCTTCCTGGTTACAGGGTTGAATTTTACGGATATTCTGGCATTTGGGATGGAGCCCAGGAAACGGTCGTTCCAGATCGGCAATCGGAAGTATGGGGCGTATTATATGAATTGCAGTTTTTTGATTGTGAGTCACTCGATGGGTATCATGATGTTCGTATTGATGGGACGGGACCGTATTTTCACTATCCGGTGGATGTAATCAATAGCGAACTAGGTACGATTGAGGCCATGATTTATAAAAAAAACATTCTGCAAGAAGCGAAGTTCCCGAGCACTGAATATTTGAATTTTATTGTGCAAGGAGCAAAAGAGCAAGGTCTACCCGAAGAGTATATAACGCTGTTGCAAACTAAGAAAACACAGCCTGCTTCCTATATTGTTCCCATCGTGCAGAAGTCAAAGTTAAGCTATATGAATGTAACTTGTGATGCTTGTGATCAGTGAAAATAAATCGTTAAATCTATAGGAAAGGACAGAGAAAAGAGATGAGGCTTCACTATTTACAACATGTCCCCTTTGAAAATCCAGGCAGTATTCTGACCTGGGCAAAGAAAAATGGTCATCTTCTAACTAATACGCAATTATATAGTAATGACCCTCTCCCTAAACAGGAGGATTTCGATTGGCTGGTGGTCATGGGAGGTCCGATGAATATCTATGACGAAGAAACTTATCCGTGGCTTGCCGATGAAAAGATTTTCATAGGCGAAGCTATTGCCTCAGGTAAAGTGATTATTGGTCTATGTCTCGGCGGTCAATTGCTTGCCGATGTGATAGGCGGCAAGGTGACTAAAAATACATATCAGGAAATTGGTTGGTTTCCAATCCACTTAAGTGAGGAAGCAAGGTCATCCCCTTTGTTTTCCTTTTTTCCTGAACAGCCCATCGTGTTCCAGTGGCACGGAGATACCTTCAGTGTTCTACCCGAGGATGCGAAATGCATAGCCGAAAACAAGGCCTGCCAGCATCAGGCCTTCATTTATAGAAACAGAGTCTTTGGATTTCAGTATCATCTGGAAAATACATCGTCGATCATCAAGGCACTTGTAGAAAATTGCGGGGAAGAAATGGTCCCTGACGTGTATGTGCAGACCCAAGAAGAATTGCTTGCTCACCCTGAATATATCGAACAAAACAATCAATGGATGGATATGTTTCTTACGCAACTAGAAAAAATGGAGAGAAAGGGTGACCTTGGATGAATCAGGTTAGTTATACGAAGAGAAACTGCACGGATCAGCAAAAAATCGAAACGTTTCTCGGGCAGGAAAGAACCGGCGTGTTAGGCATGGTAAGTGGGAATTACCCGTACGTCGTTCCGGTGAACTATGTATGGCACAATGGTTCAATTTACTTTCATGGCATGGGCTCTGGTAAAAAGGAAGAAATCCTATCCCGAAATCCCCTCGTTTGTTTCACAATCTATAAGGAACATGGCACCGCGACTGATCCGGTGCCCTGCCACGCCGATACGGCCTACATGAGCGTTATGATTTTTGGAAAGGCAGAGAAGGTCAGTGACTCTGAAGAGGCCACAGTGGCTCTCCAGAAAGTGCTGGACAAATTTATGCCAAACTATTATGGTCACCCCTTAACCAGTACTTTGATCGAGAACTATCGCTCTGCAATGGATGGGAAGGCGGTTTCCGTGTATAGGATAACGTCGCAGGAAATAACCGCCAAAGAAAATTCAGTGGAATCTGACCAGCTGTTGCCCCTGGCATGATCTTTATTTTGCTAGGGTTAAGAGTATGAAAAATTTGACAATATATTTAAATATGGTAATATTCGTGTCAGAAGGTTATTGATGGAGGTGAAAAATATGCAATTATCGACGCGCAATCAGCTCAAGGGGAAAATTAAAGAGATAAAAAAAGGTCCAGTATCAACTGAAGTAACCATTGACATTGGTGGTCAATCAATGGTAGTCGCTTCAATAACAACTGGCTCAGCAGATTCGATGGAGCTTAAAATTGGAGACGATGTCAGCGCTCTTATTAAAGCAAGTTCAGTTATGATTATGAAATAATAAGTCCATAATCTCAATCAGAAACGCCCTTCGGGGGCGTTTTTCGTTTTTCCGGCTTCACTTAATACTTTTATTAAGCGTCTTGAAAAATAGAGGCATACCGATATATAATTGTTTAGTAATATATAAGCATAATTTGATGATTATAAAGTTGTCCATTCACCGAAATCTTCATGCAGTCTAGCCTTAAAGGGGGGACCTAATTGAATCACCAACTATTGAAGAGCGCTACACAAGAGATTAGGGATGGCTATTTAAGACAAGAACTCGGAATAGAAAAGTGTGAGATATTAGACAAGTATCAACTAAGAAGTAACTCAGACCTTTACTGGGAACGGCATCATGAGCACCATTCTGTTCAAGAATTCTTTAGTCAGAAGTTTGCCAGAAAAGCATCTCCGTTAGGTATGATTTTCTACATTTACAAACTTTGCTATGCCAAAGTAAAGTATTTTGACCAAAACTGGGACGATTTCTCTCCGTGTATCTACAATTGGCAAAAAGGATTGTTTGAGGAAACTAGAACGTCGGATATGGAATTCATAAAACATTTAAGTACGGGAATTATCCTTGATTTGAGAAATCTGGCAAAAATTAATAGATATGAAGATTTTTTAGCACTATGTAATTACCTTGAAGAACAGAAACGAAATAAAAATGCGCTACAAAGGAATTTAACCGCAATTTAGGTTGGGAGTGTAATACATGGAAAAGGTCAGAGTCAGATTTGCTCCGAGTCCTACTGGGTATCTGCATATTGGCGGAGCGAGGACAGCGTTGTTCAATTGGTTGTTTGCTAAAAAACACAACGGAAAATTAATTCTCCGTATTGAGGATACAGACACAGAACGACTTAAAGAAGATTCCGTAAGTCAAATTCTTAGTAGTCTAAAATGGTTAGGGATAGACTGGGATGAGGGACCGGAAAAAGGCGGTGATTTCGGCCCCTATTTCCAATCTCAAAGACAAGAGCTTTATACTGAGGCAGCCCAAAGGTTAATTCAGGAAAATAAGGCCTACCATTGTTTTTGTAGCGTAGAAGAAATAGAAGAGGAACGCCAAAAGCAACGTCAAGAGGGTACACCCTTTCGTTATCAGGGAAGATGCCGAAACTTATCTTCCGAGGAAGTCCAAGATCGACTAAAGCAGGGACTCTCCTCGGTGATCCGGATTAAAGTTCCAGACATAGGCCAAGTTGTTGTCGAGGATATTATCAGAGGAACAGTAAGTTTTGGGTCTGAGCAATTCGATGATTTTATTATCATTAAATCAAATGGCTCGCCGGCCTATAACTTCGCTTGTGCCGTTGATGACGATGCCATGAAAATTAGCCATGTTATTCGGGCTGAAGAGCATTTATCCAATACACCCAAACAGTGTCTCGTTTATCGAGCCTTGGGATACGAGATACCTCTATTTGCTCACTTATCCATGATTTTAGCACCAGATCGTAGTAAGCTGAGCAAACGGCACGGCGCAACTGCTGTTGGAGAATTCCAAGAGATGGGTTGCCTTCCTGAAGCTCTAGTTAACTATTTGACTCTTCTTGGCTGGTCTCCGACAGAGGAGCAAAGCGAACTAATTTCTCCAGACCAAACGATTCCCTCCTTTTCACTCGAAAAAGTTTCGAAAACCGCTGCAGTATATGACGTTCAAAAATTAATTTGGCTTAACGGACAATATATGACCACCTATGATGCAGAAAGCTTGACCCAACAAGCCATTCCTTTTTTCATTCAGGCGGGTTTGATCAGTCATTTAGAAGTGGAAGAAAAGCGAGATTACATTCGTGACATCGTAAGTGTGGTCAAGGAAAGAGTAAGAACTTTGAGAGAACTGGCGGAGGCAAGTCGTTATTTTTTTCAAGAGATTATTTGCTATGATGACAAAGGCCTAGACAAATATTTCATTAAAAAAGAAGGCGTGGAAGCTTTACTCTCTAAGGGTAGCGAATGTCTAAAAACTCTAGATCGTTTTGATGTCGAGAGCATTGAAAGCGCATATCGTCAGTTAATGGATGAACTCAAGATTAAAGGTGGTATTATTATTCATCCTACGAGATTAGCGTTAACCGGTCGTACTGTTAGTCCTGGCTTGTTTGAAGTCATGGCTTTATTAGGAAAACGGAAATGTTTAGAACGCTTAGATAATGCCATTGAATTTATTAAGAAAAAAAGTTTAGAAATGACTAGCATCTGAGTTCTAAATAAACTATAATAAGCTACATAACCTAAAGCGAATGATAAAATATATTGCTTTAGTGATGATTGTCTGTTTGAAAGGCAGTCAGTATTCCGGGATGGTGTAGTGGTAGCACATGTGTTTCTGGAGCATGTAGCCTGGGTTCGAATCCTAGTCCCGGAGCCAAACTACAAGGCCCCATGGTCAAGCGGCTAAGACGTCGCCTTCTCAAGGCGAAATCAGGGGTTCGATTCCCCTTGGGGCTACCAAAAGGTTTATAAGATCAGCAATAAATGTTTATATTGGAGACATTAGCGGGTAATTGATAAAAAGGAGTGACACTAGAATGGTGAAAATAACGGAACTCGCAGCCCAAAAAGTTAAAGAAGTTCTGAAAGCCCAGAATAAAGAAAACGCACTTCTTCGGCTCTATCTTGTAGGAATGGGCTGTGGTGGACCGAACTTCGGAATGACTCTGGAGGAGACAAAAACAGAGGACGATATTCTTGATGAAGAATACGGGGTTTCGATGGTAATTGATAAAAATCTGTCTAGTCATTTAGCAGGAGCCATTGTTGACTATGTTGAGTCAAGTGACGGTGGGGGTTTTGAAATACGTACGGCAAGGACTGGTAGCAATAGCTCTGGCGGGAGTTGTGGGAGTTGCGGCGGGAGTTGCTAATATGTCACTCATAGGTACATTACCCTATTAGGTCTTGCGCCACTAGCTCAGCTGGTAGA